>DATLZC010000171.1:0-18112 GCA_035574215.1 Dehalococcoidia bacterium
CCTTCCCCAGCCAACGCAGCGTGTGCATCCGGCCCCTTCGGGGGCCTGCAGGTGGCGCATTCGTCTAGTGGCCCAGGACACCGCCCTCTCAAGGCGGAGATCGCGGGTTCGAATCCCGCATGCGCTACCAACCACAACCACTCCGCCGGCCTCAGGGCCGGCGTTCTCGTTTCCCCGGACCACCTGCGCATCCGCTGCGACAATGCCCCTTGACCCCTGATGCGCTCGCATCAGGGATTCGACCGATTTCGCACACTCTGGCGCGCCAGCAGGGTGTCGGAACCCCGTCGGCCGCCGACACTTACGCGGAGGCGGAACCTCCGGTCGACACGCATGCTCCGAACACTGCAAGAGCTCAGCCGCATCTGCACACGCCCGCGCCCCAGCGAGGACGACATCCTCGCGGCCTGCGCGCTGGTCGGCGAGGCGCTGAAAGCGAGCGACACCTACGTCCTCCGCGCCGGCGACCCCGCGTTCATCCGCGTGGGCTGCGATTGTGACCCCAAGACCTACGAGATCAAGCAGAAGGGCTACTGGCTCCTCTGGCGTGACCTGGCGACTCATCCCGACGTCGCCGTCGGGACGTTCGACGCCGTCGACCGCATCGTCGTGCGGGGCGGTCCGGCCACGCCTGGAAGGCCCACGACCCATCTCACAGCGATCCTCCCAGGCGAGGAGAGCAACTCGGACCTGCTGGTGGCACGCGGACCGTGGCCTCGCGGCCTGACGCGGACGCAGATCGCCTTCGTCGAGGCGGCGCGGCCCACCCTCGCGCACCTGGTGAACAACGTCTACGACGAGCAGCGCCGCGCGCGTCACCGCCGGCAGCTCGAAGCGCTCGCCAACGTCGCCGACGTCTTCAGCCGCTCGCACGAAGGCGACGACGTGCTCACGGCCCTGGCGACGGCGCTGGCCAAGGCGTCGGGGTTCGACTGGACCATGGTCGACCTGTACAACGCCGCCGGCGACGAAGTCGTCGAGCGCGCCATCAACCTGGCGCGATACTCCGACACGGCCGTCGCAGCCAGCATCAAGGAACAGCGGTTCGACCAGCCGCCGCCCGGTACGCCGCGGCTGGGTGTCGCCCTGGCGCGCTCGGGCCGGCCCCTGCTTATGCCCGACGTCAACGACGACGCCGCCTGGAGCGAGCGGTCGATGTTCGTGACCGCGGGCGACCCCGGCGCCCTGCGCAAGTTCTACGAGCGGGCTCACATCGTCTCGACAGGCGTCTTCCCGATCGTCTTCCAGAACGAGGTGCTCGGGGCCGTTAGCTTCTCGGCCTGCACGCCGCACGCCTTCGACAGCAGCGAGGTCGAGTTCCTCCAGGCGCTGGTCTCGCAGGCCGCCACCGTGATCAAAGGGCTGCGGCTGTACCAGGAGCTGCTCGAGTCGCGGGAGGAGATTCACCGGCGCGAGGAGTGGTTCCGTTCCCTCGTGCAGAACGCTTGCGACCTCATCACCGTTATCGATCCCGACACCACCATCCGCTACCAGAGCCCGTCGTCGGCCCGCATCCTGGGGTACGACCCCGAGGCGGTGGTCGGCCACACCATCACGGAGGCGGTGCATCCCGACGACGCCGAGCGTCTCCGCGCGGCCGTCCAGGAGATGATGGAGCGGCCTCGCGAGGCGGTCGCCGCCGAGATCCGCCTGCGCCGCATCGACGGGAGCTGGCGGCACGTCGAGTTCACGGGCGCGGACCTGCGGGAGAATCCGGCCATCGACGGCATCGTCCTGAACGGGCGCGACGTCACCGAGCGCAAGCTGCTCGAGCTGCAGTTGCAGCATCAGGCGCTGCACGACCCGCTCACCCGGCTGGCGAACCGGCGCCGCTTCATCGACCGGCTGGAGCACGCCCTCCTGCGCCTCGAACGGGCCGGGGGAGCGCTCGCGCTGCTCTTCATGGACCTGGACGACTTCAAGCGCGTCAACGACAGCCTCGGCCATTCGGCGGGGGACCGCCTCCTCACCGACGTCGCCGAACGCGTGCAGGGGTGCCTGCGTTCGGTGGACACCGTCGCACGTCTCGGCGGCGACGAATTCGCGGTCCTGCTCGAAGACCTGCACGACCTCGACGAGGCGGCGGTGGTCGCGGACCGCATCCTGCAGGCCCTGCGGGCGCCGTTCACACTGGCGGACAACGAAGTGCTGGTCCGGGCGAGCATCGGCATCGCCTACACGGAAGCGGGGAAACGGCGCGCGGACGCCGAGACGCTGATGCAGGAAGCGGACACCGCGATGTACGCCGCGAAGGCCCACGGCAAAGGCCGCTTCCAGGTGTTCGAGGAGGCGATGCAGGCGTCGATGCTGCACCGGCTCGAGCTGCTGGCCGACCTGCGGCGTGCGGTCGAGCGCGGCGAATTCGTCGTGCACTACCAGCCCATCATGTCCCTCAAGAAGGGCGGCCTCTTCGGCTTCGAAGCGCTGGTGCGCTGGCGACACCCCGACCGGGGCATGGTGCCCCCGCTCGACTTCATCCCGCTGGCCGAAGAGAGCGGTCTCATCGTCCCGCTCGGCCACTGGGTGCTGTCCGAGGCCTGCGCCCAGGCGGCGCAGTGGCGTCAGAAGTATCCCGACAGCGGGGCCTGGGCCATGAGCGTCAACGTCTCGGCGCGCCAGCTCCAGCACGCCGGCTTCGCTGGCGACGTCGCGCGCGTATTGCGCGACACCGGGCTTCCGCCCGACGCGCTGATCCTCGAACTCACCGAAAGCGCCGTCATGCGGGACATGCGCGGCATGCTCAGCGCCGTCCGGGAGCTCAAGGACCTCGGCGTGCGGCTCGCCGTCGACGACTTCGGTACCGGCTACTCCTCGCTCAACTGCCTGCGCGAGTTCCCGTTCGACTTCCTCAAGATCGACAAAGCCTTCATCGACGACCTCGGCGAGCAGGCGAGCGACCGCGAGATCGCGCAGGTCATCGTGCGCCTGGGCAAGATGTTCGACCTCGAGCTCGTCGCCGAGGGCATCGAGCGCGAAGCGCAACTGTCGCGGCTCCGGCGCATGAGCTGCGGCCTGGGCCAGGGCTACCTCTTCGCCAAACCGCTCGAGCCTCCGGCCGTCGAAGAGCTCCTCGCCAGCGCCCCCGCGGGCGTGCGGTCCAGACGCCGCGCCGCCTGATCGCGGTCTACAGTCGCGCCTCTACCGGATGGCACTTCACGAGCCTATGCGGACGGCGTAGACTGGCGCCGAAGCGTAGGACGCGGCCCCGCGTTCGGGATGTCGACGGCAGGGACGCGCCGATGTTCGACACTGTCATCTCCGCCCGCGCCCTCATGGGCGTGTCGCTGGGCTTCCACATCGTCTTCGCCGCGCTGGGCATCGGGCTCCCGCTGCTCCTGTTCATCGCCGAAGGGCTCTGGCTGCGCACCGGCGACGCCCACTACCGCGAGATGGCGCGCCGGTGGTCGCGCGTGGCCGCAGTCCTCTTCGCCGTCGGCGCCGTGTCGGGCACCATCCTCTCGTTCGAGTTCGGGCTTCTCTGGCCCACATGGATGGAGTTCTCGGGCGCCATCATCGGCCTGCCCTTCGCCCTCGAGGGGTTCGCGTTTTTCACCGAGGCCATCTTTCTGGGGCTGTACCTCTACGGCTGGGACCGGCTCTCGCCCCGGGCGCACTGGCTGTGCACGGTCCCGATGGTCGTGAGCTCCGCCCTTTCGGCGTTCTTCGTCATCTCCGCCAACGCCTGGATGAACCAACCCGAAGGGTTCGAGGTGGTGGCGGGCAAGGCGGTGAATGTCGACCCGCTCGCGGCGATGTTCAACGACGCGATGCCGTACCAGGTGGTCCACGGCACGCTGCCCTCGTACTCGGTCACGGGATTCGCCGTCGCCGCCGTCTACGCCTTCGCCATGCTGCGGGGCGACCGCTCTCCGTACAACCGCAAGGCGCTGTCCATCGCCCTGGCGGTGGCGGCTGTGGCGGCCCCCTTGCAGATCGTGAGCGGCGACCTGAGCGCGCGTTTCCTGGCGCATCAGCAGCCCGAGAAGTTCGCCGCCATGGAGGCGCAGTTCGAGACGGAGCGGGGCGCGCCCCTCCGGATCGGCGGCGTGCCCGACCCCGAGGACCGCACCGTCCGCTGGGCCATCGAGATCCCGAAGCTGGCGAGCTTCCTCGCGTTCGAGGACGTCGACGCCGAGATCCGCGGGCTGAACAGCTTCCCCCAGGACGCGATCCCCGATGTCCGCATCGTCCACTACTCGTTCCAGACGATGGTCGGCATCGGGTTCCTCATGTTGTTCGTGTCGGTCTGGTTCTGGGGCGCCGCGTGGTGGAAGCGGCGAATCGATCCCGGGCGACCGCTGCTCTGGGCCCTGCTGGCCACGGGGCCGCTGGGCTTCCTCGCGCTCGAGGCGGGGTGGTTCGTCACCGAGTTCGGCCGGCAGCCGTGGATCATCTACCGGATGATGCGCGTGGAGGAGGCGGCGACGCCTCGGGAAGGCATCGGGATCGTGTTCCTCGTGTTCACGCTGGTCTACGTCGCCCTGGCCATCGGTCTCGGGCTCATCCTGCTGCGCGAGAACGGGCGAGCGGCCCGCATGGCCGGCCTCGGGGAGGCGCACGGTGTCGCTTGAAAACGTGGCGGCGGGCGTCGTGCTCGTCGGGCTCATCATGTACGCGATGTTCGGCGGCGCTGACTTCGGCGGCGGCGTCTGGACGGCGCTGGCGTCCGGTCCCCGCGCCGCCGAGCAGCGCGAGGCCATCTTCCGGGCCATGGGCCCCGTCTGGGAAACCAACCACATCTGGCTCATTCTGGTCGTGGTCACGTTGTTCGTGAACTTCCCGCCGGCGTTCTCGGACCTGTTCACGGCGCTCCTCGTGCCGCTGGTCATCGCGCTCGTGGGCATCACGTTCCGGGGCGCCGCCTTCGCGTTCCGGCACTTCGCGTACAGCGGAGGACCTCGACTGCCCGCCACGGGGCTCGTATTCTCCGTCGCCAGCCTCATCACACCGCTCACGATGGGGATGGCGCTGGGCGCCGTGGCCGGGGGACACATCACCATCGAGGAGGGCGTCGTGACCTCGGGGCTGTACGAGCCGTGGCTGCGGCCGTTCGCCGTCGTGTGCGGGCTCATCGCCGTCGCCATGTGCGCGTTCCTCACGGCCAGCTACATGACGACGCGGACGAGCGGCGAGCTGCGCGAAGACTTCCGGCGGCGGGCCCTCGGCGCGAGCCTCGTCCTCGGGGCGCTCACGAGCGTCGCCATTCCGGTGGCCTATCTCGACGCGGACGCGTTCTGGGACCGCATGGTGGCGCCCGCGCCGCTGACCATCATGGCGCTGGCCGTGCTCGGCGGGCTGTCGTCGCTGGCGGTCCTCTGGAACCGGTGGTGGCTGCTGGCGCCTCCCGTCGCGGCGGGCACCGTGGCGCTCGTGATCGCCGCCTGGGGCGCCGTCCAGTATCGGTACTTCATCCTGCCCGATCTGCGCATCTCCGACGTCGCCGCGGGCGACGCCACCATCCGCGCGTTCCTCATCCCCTTGCCCGTGGGCGCGCTGATCCTCGTGCCGAGCCTCGTGCTGCTGTACCGCACGTTCAGCGAGCAGACCGGTGGCCCCGAGGCAGCCCGCGGCGGACACTGAGCCGATCCACCGGGCGCATCGCCAGCTTCCGGAGGCGTTTCCGAGACGGCAGGCGGCGCCGCCGAGCGCTCAGTCGGAGGGAAGCGCCGCCCACGCGAGCCGGCGCACGGGCACGCCGGCCACATCGCGGACGACGAGCGCCGTCGTTGCCCCCGGAGACGGCGCTTCGAAGACGAGGACCCCGTCCACGTGGTGTCCCTCGCCGGAGAGGGCGTGATACGCCAGCGGCCGCTGCGAGGTGGCGCCGACGTCGAGTTCCGCCTGCGCTGCGAGATCGACGTTCGAGAGGTCCACCGAGTGGGTGTCCAGCTTCACGTGCACGAGCGCCACATCGCGGCCCGCGTACGACGCGGCGATCTCCTGCAGGTCGTCGCGCGCTTCGAGGTGCGCCGGCGTCACCCAGGTTGCCTGGACGGTGACCCCGCCCGAGCCGTCGTCGCGCACCGTCAGCGACGCTTCGTCGGACGTTCCGGCCGGCGCGCCGTCGCTTCCCCCGCAGGCGGCGGTCGCGACAACGGCCAGGACCGCCACAGCCGCCGCAGCCCCTCGCAGCATTACGCCACCTCGCATCCGCCTCGCGCCTCCGCCAGACGAGCCCGCTCCCGCAGAGCCAGGCGCAGAAGCGCCGCGACGCCGACGGCGTTGGTCGCGAGGCCGACGGCCATGATCGGCAGCCGATAGTCGTTCAGGAACACGGCCGCCGCTGAGAGTCCCACCAGAGGCAAGACGTCGGTCGCGTGATGGGCGCAGCACGCCACCATGGCCGCGGTCGACGACCCCGCGCCGACCGCGGTGACGCCTGCGGCGCCGACGACGCGGGCGCGGCTCGCCATGCGGCGGAGCCACGTGTACAGCGCGATCTGTGTCCCGAATCCCACCGCGATGGCGGCCACGAAGTAGCGGTCGCCCCAGAGGAGCTCCCGCGCGTGGGCGAACCCCTGCGCCCAGGTGACGATGCCCAGATACAGCCCGACGAGGCCCGCCGCGCCGGCGAGGCCAGCGGCGGCGGGAAGCCCGGCGTCGGCTGCTCGCCTGCGGGCGATTCGGGAGGGCGACGGCATCGCGACCACGGCGGTCATCGGACCCCTCGCATCACGGGAGCGGCGTGTCCGTGGCAGGACCGACGCCGGTGAAGGTGGCGTCGACCTGCGCTCGGACCTCCGCGTGAGACGCGCCCTGGTGCACGAGATCGGCGGCCAGCAGCGCAATCTCGGAACAGATGCGGCAGCCGGCGGCGTGCGGCTCGAGCGTTCCATCAGGCGCGTAGAAGCACCGGTCGAGGCTGGCGTGGGGCTCATCCAGCAGCGCGCACCCGCAGTAGCAGGGCAGGTGCTGGAAGAGATCGCGATGCCCCGCCGCTTCCCGGTAGGCCCGGACGCGTTCCTTGGGCATGTCGGGCAGGCCGCTCAGGTCGACCTTCGGATCCCCGTGCGTCGCGTTCTGGGTCAGCCCGACGCCGGCCACTACGGCCACCGCCAGCGCCAGGACGCCGGTGACCCCTCCCGCCAGCAGGCGCGCCGCCAGACCCTTCATTGACCGCCTCCGTGGCCGGGATGGTCGCCCGGCTCGAAATCGGCCTTCACCTGCAACACCGTCTGCGGCTCGTCCGGGTCGTTGCTGGTGACCACGATTTCGAAGAGGTGCGGCCCTTCCATCCCTTCCATCATGTGCATCCTGAACGACAACGTGTCCGAAGCTCCGGGCTCCAGGGTCGTCGCACCGACGACCGGCTGGAACGGTCAACAGCCCTCTACGACGCGGACCCGCACGTCTTCGATACGCAGAGGCGCCGAGCCCGCGTTCGTGTACGTGAAGCTGTATCCGACCTCGGTGTTGAGCGGGACGACGCCGAAGTCAACGGCGCTGGCGTCGAACCGCAAGTCCGGCCCCGAAGCGGGTGTCCCGCTCGCCTGAAGCGGCGTCCGGTCGACGGCGACCGGCGGGAGCGGCGCCCCGGCGTTATCCTCCTGCCGGAGCAAGTCGAACGCCACCAGCCCGCCGATGACGACGGCGAAGAACGCCGCCAGCGGAATCAGGAAGGAGATCGGCGGCATGCGCTGCATGCGTCGATGTTGCCGGGGGCTGCGGCTCACGGTCACCTCCTCGACATCGTCACCCCAAGATTCGAGAAACGGCACCCCCCAGGGTAGGGTCTTTCGTCCTACGGAAGGCGTGCCGACCCGCCTACGTCAACGGAGATCAGGAACGCGAGGAGACCGAGAAGAGCCGCTCGAAGTCCAGCAGGTAGCGCTCTCCACCCGGCGCCTTGAGACGCACGAAGGGATCGTGCAGGAGGCGTTTGACCAGCGCCGCGCTCATGGCCTCGACGACTTGGCGCTGCTCTTCCCCGAGCCCCAGCTCCGCCGCCGCCCGCTCCACTTCGGCCCGCCGGATCGCCTCGGCGCGGCGGTGGACGGCGGCGATGGCCGGGACGGCCTCGCGCTGACGCAGCCACTCCGAGAACCGGCGCGCCTCCTCCTCCACGATGCCCTCGGCCCGTTGGACTTCGGCCTCCCGGTCGGTGCGGTACCGCCGCGCGACCGGGGCCAGGTCGTCGATGTCGTATACGCGCACGCCGGGGAGCGTACGGACGGCGGGGTCCACATCGCGCGGGACCGCGATATCGATGATGACCAGCGGCCGGCCTTCGGGTCGCGCGCCGAGCGCCGCAGGCGTGATCACGGGATGCGGCGCCGACGTGGCGCTGATGACGACGTCGGCGGTGGCCAGCGCCGTGGCGAGCTCGTGCATGAGCATCGCCCGCCGCCCCGGACCGGCGAGGCAGGCCACCCGTTCGGGGGTGCGGCCGACGACCCGGACGTCGGCCACCCGTCGTCGCTCGAGCGCGCGAACGGCGACCTCACCCATCTTCCCGGTCCCTACGATCACGACACGAGCCCGGGCGAGATCGGGAACCGCCGTCGCCGCCAGCTCGACCGCGGCGACGCTCACAGAGGTGTCGACCCGCCCCAGGCCGGTCTCGCTGCGCACCCGGCGACCCGCGCGCACTGCCCACTGAAACAGCGTCGTCAACAGGGGACCCGCGGTACCCCGTTCGCGCGCCATGGCGAGCGCCGCGCCCACCTGACCCAGCACGTCGCTTTCGCCGAGGACGAGCGAGTCCAGGCTCGACGCCACCCGGAACAGATGGCGGGCCACCTCGGCGCCCCGATAGCGGTACAGACGCGCTGAGCCGTTCGAGAACGCCTCTGCGCAGCGCGCGCCGATGTCATCCTCGAGACGGCGGGCCACGCTCGCCGCTCCCGCTCCGGCCAGATACAGCTCGACCCGGTTGCAGGTGACCAGCGACACCCACTCGACGGAGCCGCGGTCGCCGTCGAGGGCGGCGTGGAGGTCGGCGGCGCTCGCCGCCAGGCGCTCGCGAACCTCGACGGGCGCGCTGACATGGTTGGCGCCGAGCAGGACCAGGTCGACCGTAGCCGATGGCATATGCGTCCGGGCGCTCCCCGCGGGCCACTTCCTGCCGAAGATTCTCCAGCGCCCGCGGCGCCGGCCCCATGCGCCGATGGTCATACTCCGGATAGAAGGGAGCGCCGGCCGACGGCCGCGGTCATGTGCCCCGCGGCCTACACCCCCGCAAAGCTCCCGGACGTACGGCGGCGGCCGGGCGAACGAACGGTATACGCCCCTTGGACCGAACGGTCGGTCGGCGGAAGCGTCCGTTGGATCGATGATGAGCGGGAGGGGCCAACGTCGAGCCGTCGGCGAGCCCCGAAGCGCGTTGCAACACGAGAGCCGATGAACGGCTCACTGAGAACCTGGGGCCTTCGCGCCGCCATCGCGACGTTCGCGGCGCTGGCGGCGTATCCCGCGCTCATCGAGATGACGGGCGGCGCTCCGTTCCTGCCGCCCGTCGAGCAGGCGACGGCGCCGCTTCGGGCGGATGAAGGCGTCGAGAGCCCCCACGGACCCGAGCCGCAATGCGCCGCCTGTCATCGCGCGCACACGGCCGTCGGGGAGCGGCTGCTCGTCGCGGACGGGACGGATCTCAGCGTCTGCACCCGCTGCCACGCCGTCGGCGCCGCGGAGCCGAAGTCCACCCACAGCAACGTGGACGACCCGGACAGGACGCAGCCGCCCTTCGTCGTGTCGTGCACCGCCTGCCACGACCCCCACGGCGACCCGGCCGGCCCCGGCAACCGGGCCATGATCCGCGCGACGATCGGGGGGTACGACGTCCGCTTCCTGCACGAGAGCGGGGAAGACTCGTACGACGACGGGCTCGACGACGGCGTCGTGGACAGCATCTGCGTGGTGTGTCACACGACGACGTCGCACAACAACGTGTACAGCGCTGAGCTCCAAGGGGAAGGTCACGGGCCGGTCGGCACGGACTGTACGGCCTGCCACACACACGGGGATGACCCGTCTGTCCAGTCGGGGTTCATGCCGGCCAGCCGTCCGACGGCGACGCCCACGCCCACGGAGACCCCGGAGCCCACGGAGACGCCGGCTCCGCCCACCGAGACCCCTCCGCCAACGGACACGCCCGTCCCGACGGATACGCCGTCCCCCACGGACACACCGACACCCGAGCCGTCGCCGACGCCGTAGCCGCCCTATAGCCATGGATACACCGGAGGCATGCCCCGGCGGCATCCCGGCTCCCCGCGCGCTGTCGACGGGGGATATGCCGCCGGATGTGCGCGGCGATGCATGCGGTCCGAACGCGATCGCGCGACCATGAAGCCAACCGAAAGGAGCGCACCATGAGCGGTCGTAGCCGGCGACACGCGCAGCAGCGGCTCCGTGTTCCGCCTTCCGATTCTCTGGCCCGCCGTCTTCTCGGATTCCTGCCCGTGGCGCTTCCCGCTGTGGTCATCGTGGCCGCCGGACTCTGGTTCGGAGGGTTCTTCTCGGGCGGCGGAGACAGCGGCCCGCTGCCCGCGGCCTCGCGGCCCGTCGCGCCCGGCGGCTCGCTGCCAGCCTTCGTGACGGCGGGCGGCGACAGGGTCGTCGCCGCGTACGAGTACGCGCTCGCCGCCGCCGACAAGCTCGTGTACATCCCGTGCTACTGCGGGTGCGGCGAACACTCCGGCCACAAGAGCGTGCGCGACTGCTTCATCCGGAACCTGAGCGCCTCGGCCGTCGAGTACGACGAGCACGGGGCCGGATGCGACATGTGCGTCTCCATCGTCCTCGACGTGCAGCGTCTGCTCGCGGAGGGCAAGTCGCTGGCGGAAGCGCGCGCCTTCATCGACCAGACGTACGCCGACATCGGCGCGCCGACGGACACGCCGCTCCCGCCGGAAGGATGGTAAGCCATGACCGCGCGCGCAGCTCCGGCCGGCATCCCGGAAGGCCTGACGCCCGAGGAGCTCGAACGCTGGTGCAACGACCTCGCCGAGTTCCTGACCTCGCCCGGGATTCCCGAGCCGTTCCGCGCCTGGGCGCGGGCGCAGGCCGAACGCATCGACGCGTACCTGGCGACTGCGTCCGAGCTCGAAGCGGAGGCGATCGAGGACGAAGGGGACGAAATGGAACCTGCTCCCGCCCCGGCGGCGCGTCCAAGGCCGAGCAGACAGCCCGCGCGGCGCAGGCGCGCAGGCCGGCCGAGCGCCGGGTCGGCGCTGTCCACGCAGGGAGGCAAGCTCCTTCTGGGCGTCGCCGCCGGCGTCGTCGCCCTCGCGATCGTCTTCGGCGCGAGGGAGCTCGCCGGCCGCGGCTCATCGGCAGGCGAGCTGCCCGGCTCGGGACCCGCGCAGGCGGCGTTCGACGAGGCGCGCGCGAAGGAGCTCGAAGCGCTCCTGCAGACCGACCCCTCGAATCGGGACGCCCTCTTCGAGCTCGGTGAGATGAACTTCCAGGCCGGGCGATACGAGGAGGCCATCGCCTGGTTCACCAAACTCGTCGAAGTGGACCCGGCCAACGTCCACGCCCTGACCGACATCGGCACCGCCAACTTCAACCTGGGCCGGCCGGATCAGGCCAAGACCTACTGGCTCAAAGCCCTCGAGGTGGACCCGAACGACGCGCAGGTCCACTACAACCTCGGATTCCTGTACGCCAACGTCGAGCCCCGCGACCTCGCCGCCGCGATCGCCGAGTGGGAGAAGGTGATCGAGCTCGCGCCCGGCTCGCGGCTCGCGGAGACGGCGCGAGTGCACGTCGAGGGGCTCCGGTCCGAATTGACGCCGGCCGCGGCGCCGCCGACGGCGACACCGGCGCCCTGAGGAGCGCGCGATGGACGGAGAGAACGTCACGTTCCTGGTGGCCTTCGGCGCCGGCATCCTCACCTTCGCGTCGCCGTGCCACCTGCCCCTGGTGCCGGTCTACGTGGGCCATATGACCGGCGTGACGATGGCCGCGAGTCCCCGTGCGCGCCGCGCGATGGCGGCGCTGCACGCCGTGGCGTTCGTCCTGGGGTTCACCGCCGTGTTCGTGTCCTTCTGGACGCTGCTCGGCCTTCTGGGCTACGCGCTCCAGGACAACGCCCGCTACCTGCGGCAGATCGGCGGCGCGGCGCTCGTCTTTATGGGCTTTCACGTGATGGGCGTCATCAACCTCGGGTTCCTGAACCGCGAGTGGGTTCCCGGCGTCCGGCTCGGAAGCCGCGCGGGCATCGCGAGGTCGTTTCTGCTCGGCGTGTTCTTCGCGGCCGGCTGGACGCCGTGCATCGGCCCTGTGCTCGGGGCCATCATCGGGCTCGCGGCGTACGACGGGGAGCTCCTCCAGGGAGCGGCCCTCCTGCTCACGTACTCGCTCGGGCTCGGCGTGCCCTTCATCGCCACGGCGGTCGCCGTCGACCGCGTCACGAATCCGCTGCGCCGCGCGAAGCTGGTGCGCGCGGCGGTACCCGTGCTGAGCGGCGCGCTCGTCGTCGCCGTGGGCGTCCTGATGCTGACGAACACGCTCGTGCAGATGCCCCGCTACTTCGACTGGGGCGGCAACGGACTCGGATAGGAGCGCGACGATGCGATCGGCGCAAACGGCGCAACGAGCGGGAATCGTTCGGGTGGGGTCGGCCTGGCTCGCCAACCCGGCGGGCGAGCTCTGGAAGCTGCTGACCTCGGTCCGTCTGGCGCTGATCCTGATCTTGCTCATCGCCCTCGCCGTGCTGGCCGGCACGCTCATCGACCAGGCGCCCCAGGCTGCGCTGAGCAATGGCGAAGCCTACGCCCGCTGGCTCGACCAGGCCCGCGAGCGCTACGGAAGCTGGACCGACCTCATGGACCGCCTCCAGCTCTTCCGCGTGTTCAGCTCCATCTGGTTCCGCACCCTCGTCGTCATCCTGGTCGTCAACATCATCGTCTGCACCATCAACCGCTGGGGGAGCATCCGCGCCGCGGTGTTCCGGCCGCGCGTGCGCATGAACCCCGCGTACTTCGAGCGCGCGCGCACCACGACGGCGTTCGCAGTGGCGCTGCCGCTCCCCGAGGCCAGCGCGGCGGTCCGCCAGGGTCTTCGCAAGGCCGGGTACCGCACCGTGGTGGACCAGGGACCGACTGTCGCGCTGTACGCCGACCGCTTCCGCTTCTCGCGGTTCGGGACCTTCCTGAGCCACCTCAGCATCGTCCTCCTGCTCGTGGGAGCGCTCATGGGTCGCATCTGGGGTTGGAAGGACGACGGCTTCGTGGTCGCCGAAGGTTCGACGCGGTCCCTTCCTCTGGCGCCCGAGATCTCGGTCAAGCTCGAGCAGTTCCAGGACGAGTGGTACGTCGAGGGGCCGCCCAAGGACTACCGCAGCGAGATCGTTATCTACGACCACGGCACCGAGGTGAAGCGCGCGACCGTGCGCGTGAACTCCCCGACGTCCTACAAAGGCATCCGCTTTCACCAGTCGTTCTTCGGTCAGGCGGCGGTCATGCGCGTCACCGACGGAACGGGCGCCGTCCTCTTCGAGGACGGTGTGCCGCTCGCGTGGTCGACGCGCGACAACCCGCGACCCGTCGGCTTCTTCGATGTGCCCGGGAAGTCCATGAAGGTCTATGTCGTCGGCCCCCCGGCGGGCGAGTACGACGCGGTCGTACCTCAGGGCACGGTCCGCCTGGAGCTGTACGACAGCGCGACCGGGCAGCTCATCGACATCCGAACGCTGAAGCGCAACGAGTCGGCCACCGTCGAAGGGCTGACGTTCACATTCCTGCGCGAGCGGCCGTTCACCGGCCTGAAGGTCGTCAAGGACCCCGGGGTGAACGTGGTCTGGGCCGCGAGCGGACTGATGGTGGCCGGGCTCGTGCTGGTGTTCTGGTTCCCGCATCGGCGATTCTGGGCGCTCTGCTCGCCGCGGGAGGACGGCGGCGCCGAGGTGCGCATCGCGGCCACGTCTCAGCGCGACCTCGGTCTGGAACGCGATTTCGAGCGCGTGATCGCATCCGTCCGCCGCTCGCTGGCGGCGCGGCAGCGCGCAGCGCAACGAGGTGACACCCATGGATGACCTGTCGCGATTCGCTTACATCGTCTCCTTCGTCGCCCTCGGCGCGGCGGCGCTCATGTACGTGTCGTACGCGCTGGCCCAGCGCCGGCTCGCCCTCGCCGGCGGCTCCGTCGCTACCGAAGCCCGGCCGGCGGTGCGGCGGGTCGCGGCCTCGCTGGGCCGCTGGGGCACCATGCTCAGCATCAACGCGTTCGTGTTCCTCACGGGCGCCCTGGCGTTTCGATGGGCGGCGGCCGGCCACGGCCCCTTCTCGAACATGTACGAGTTCTCGCTCTCGTTCGCGTGGGGCGCCCTGGCCGTGCACCTGTACTTCGAGTTCCGGTACGGGCTCCGGGCGCTGGCCGTGCTGGTCTTGCCCGTCTGCCTCGCGATGCTCGCCTACGCCGCGACGCTGCCGTCGGACATCGACCCCCTGGTGCCGGCGCTCCAGAACGACGTCCTGCTGACGCTGCACGTCGCGGTCGCTGTCGCAGCGTACGGGGCCTTCGCCCTCTCCTTCGCCGCGGCGGTCCTCTTCCTGGTGAACCGGCACGACCGCATTCGGTGGCTTCCCAGACGGGCGCTGCTGGACGAGGTCGGGTACAAGGCCGTCATGTTCGGCTTCCCGATGATGGCGCTGGTCATCATCCTGGGCGCCGTCTGGGCCGAAGTGGCCTGGGGGCAGTACTGGAGCTGGGACCCGAAGGAGACGGCCTCGCTCGTGACCTGGCTCCTCTACGGCGGATACCTCCACGCGCGGGTCGTCCGCGGATGGAAGGGTGAGCGCAGCGCCTACCTGCTCATCGGCGGGTTCGCGGCGGTCCTGTTCACCTACTTCGGGAACTACTTCTTCGGAGGGCTGCACAGCTATGGCTAGAAGCGCCGAGCCCGCTGGACCCGCGCCCCTTCCCATCGACGACGAGGCCGACCTCGACGCCGTGCGCTGGCGGCCGTCGCCGGGCGCCCTGCGGAACATCGTCGCCACAGCGCTCGTCGGCGTCGCCATCGCGGCCCTCGTGTGGTTCTTCGACCGGCCTGGCAGCGCGAAGAGCCAGGCCGTGACGGTGACGGCCACGGCGCAGGGCGCCGCGCCCCGCGTCGGCAAGCCGGCGCCCGACTTCGAGCTGACCCTGCTCGACGGCACGAAGGTCCGCCTCAGCGACTATCGGGGCCGGCCGGTGTGGATCAACTTCTGGGCGAGCTGGTGTCCTCCCTGCCGGGCCGAGAACCCCGACATCCAGGAGGTGTACGAGGCGCACAAGGACGAGCACGGACTCGTGCTGCTGGCGCCGGCTATCGGGGAGCGGCGGGAAGACGTCGCCGGCTACATGGAGCGCGCCGATCTGCACTACCCCGTGGGCCTCGACACGGATACGCAGATCGCCGCCAACTACCGCGTCCTCGGCATCCCGACGCACGTGTTCGTCGACGCGGACGGCATCGTCCGGGAGATCCGGGTCGGGGCCATGAGCAAGAAGACGATGGAGAAGATGATTCAGAAGCTGTTGACGCCCCGCGAGCCCGAGTAGCTCGTCTTCCCATGCCGGCTCAATTGGCGCCCGCCCCGGCGCCCAGCCGGGAGCCGGGCGTCAATTGTTTCGGAGCGGTAGGCGCCTCAAGGGAAGACGCTCGTGGCCCGCTCGAACGCGTTGCTGATCGTCGTGCCCATCACCTGCAACGCCATGACCAGGATGAACACGATGATCAGGCTCACGACGAGGCCGTATTCCGTGAGCGTCTGGCCTCCTTCGGCGGCTGCGCGGGCGACCCAGCGGCGAACGGTGCGCGTCTTCATCGCCCTGAGTATCGGCCGCGAAGGGTGGCCGGCGGGCGCAGGTTGGTGAATTCTGACCTGCGGTCACCGCACGGCTACCGGCCGACGAGCCGCTCGCCTCCCCAGCGCCGGGCCGGATGCTTCTTGCCCGTAGGGGTCGCATAGAGTACAAGGGTTCTCGCGCGCGCCGGTCGGGCGACGGCCGGAACGAAGCGCTCGCCTTCCCCGACGGGGAGGGCGTCTCATCCCTCGAACCACACACGAAGGAGGCAACGAACCGTGGGTGATCGATTGAAGGGCCGCGTGGCCATCGTCACTGGCGCCGGGCGTGGCATCGGACGGGGCGAGGCGCTGTGCCTCGCAGAGGAGGGCGCCGCCGTCGTCGTGAACGACTACGGCGGCACGGCGCACGGCGAAGGAGGCGATCGCGGGCCCGCCGACGAAGTAGTCGAAGAGATCCGCTCGCGAGGCGGCAAAGCGGTCGCCAACTACGGCAACGTCGCCAGCTTCGCCGACGCCGAAGCCATGGTGAAGCAGGCCATCGACGAGTTCGGGCGGCTCAACATCCTCGTGAACAACGCGGGCATCCTGCGCGACCGGATGATCTTCAACATGACCGAGGAGGAGTGGGACGCGGTCATCGCCGTCCACCTCAAGGGTCACTTCAACCTGACGAAGCACGCCTGCGTCGTGTTCCGGCAGCAGCGGTCGGGCGTCATCGTGAACACGTCGTCGGAGTCTGGCCTCGGGAACATGGGGCAGGCCAACTACTCGGCGGCGAAAGAGGGCATCATCGGCCTGACGCGCACGGTGGCCCGGGACATGGGGCGCTACGGCGTGCGCTGCAACGCCATCCGTCCGCGGGCGGCCACGCGACTCACCATCAGCGACGAGATGAAGGCTGCGGCCGCGCGGGGCGGTGCCGCCGGCATGAGCCTCGAGGCCCTCGAGGCGTTCGCCAAGCAGTTCCCGCCGGAGGCCATCGGGCCGTTCGTGACCTGGCTCTGCACCGACGAGGCCAAGAACATCAACGGCCGCACCTTCCTGGTCGCGGGACGGCAGATCTCCCTCTACTCCGAGCCGACGTGGGAGAGCACCATCTTCGGGGAGAGCGACTGGACGGTGGACCGCATCAGCGCCATCATCCCGCGCACCATCGCCGCCGGCCTGCGCAACCAGTGGCCGCCGCAGGAGCCCAAGGAGTAGGCGGCGAGCCGCTGACCAGCGAGTGGCCGTGCGAGGGCGCTCCGAACGGAGCGCCCTCGCTGTCTTCCGGCTTCGGCGGAGAGCCGCTTGCGCGGCTGTGGTACATAAGGAGCGAACGCATAGGCGCCTGATCGAAAGGAGGCATCGATGAGCGCCGCTGTCGCCGCCGAGGCTTCGCCGCCCTACCCCCTCACCTACGACGTCGCGTACCCCGAACGGCTCTCCCGCTGGCTCATCTTCGTCAAGTGGCTGCTAGCCATTCCGCACCTCGTCATCCTGTACGTCCTCCAGATCGTGGCCCAGCTCCTCACCTTTCTGTCGTTCTTCGCCATCCTGTTCACGGGCCGCTTCCCGCGCGGCCTGTTCGACTTCAACGTCACCATCTACCGCTGGGCCGCGAACGTCTCCGCCTACGTCGGCCTCATGCGCGACGAATACCCGCCCTTCTCGGGCGAGCCCGGGCGCTACCCCGTGGCGTTCGACATCGAATACCCCGAGCGGCTCTCCCGCTGGCTCATCTTCGTCAAGTGGCTGCTGGTCATCCCGAACGTCATCGTGCTGGTCCTGCTCGCGCTCGTCGCGGCCGTGCTGTACATCGTCGTCTTCTTCGCCATCCTGTTCACGGGCCGCTTCCCTCGCGGCCTGTTCGACTTCGTCGTCGGAGTGAACCGTTGGAGCTACCGGGCGAACGCGTACAGTTCATGGCTGATGACGGACCGCTACCCTCCGTTCAGCCTGAAGTAGCGCTTCGGAACGGGGCGGGCCGCGGCGCCGTGGCCCGCCCGCAGCCGCCCTGCTATCCTGCGACCGGCATGCCTCCCACGCCTCCCTCGAACGGCTGGCCCGACGACCGCACCCTCGAGCAGATCGCCCTCACCCGCGAAGAGTACGCCCTCATCCTCGAACGCCTGGGCCGTCCCCCCAACGAGGTCGAGCTCGGGATGATCGGCGCCCTGTGGAGCGAGCACTGCGGCTACAAGAACAGCAAGCCGCTTCTCCGCCTCTTTCCGACGGAGGGCCCCGGCGTCCTCACGAGAGCGGGACAGGAGAACGCCGGCGTCGTCGAGCTCGGCGACGGCCTGTGCGTGGCGATGAAGATCGAATCCCACAACCACCCGTCCGCCATCGAGCCCTACCAGGGGGCCGCCACCGGCGTCGGCGGGATCGTCCGCGAC
>DATLZC010000172.1:0-4174 GCA_035574215.1 Dehalococcoidia bacterium
CGTGATGGCGCTCCGGCAGGACGCCGTGTTCGTGAAGGCGGGGTCGTACACCATCAGCCCGAAGTCGTCGTCCGATACCTTGATCTGCCGGAAGTCCATCGCCCGGACGGTCCCGTCGGTGATCGGGATTTCGTACGTGCGTCCCGTCCGGTTGTCCGTAATGGTCAGCGTCGGTTTGGTCATCCTCGATTACCTCCGTAGGAGTTGAGCGCGCCCTGTCATCCTTGCAGCATCGCCCGGGCGCACGCGCCGCGGAAGTGCAAGCCATCCTGACGCCGCGGGCCTAATGGCACGGTCGCAGCCTTTCCCCCTGTACCCAACGATACCCCTGACGCGTCAGGCCGCAGACAACGCCGCCTGCACCGCATCTTCCACCACCATCCGCGCCACGACCTCCCCCATACGGATACTGTAGTTCTGTCCCCGGTCCTCCGGATAGATCTGCGCCATCGTCGCCAGGTACAGGCCGGGGATGGGCGTCCGGTGGTCGGGCAGGATGTCGCGATAGCCCGTCGTGATGATCGGCTGCGCGTAGGGCCCTTTGAAGAGCCAGCGCTGGCGCACGTGCTCGGGCCGGAACGACGGGTTGATCTCCCGCATCCCGTCGTAGAACAGCGCCGCCAGCTCCTCTTCCGTCTTCTGGAAGTACGGGTGGCCCGGCTCGAGGTAGTTCGAGATGTACATCACGTGATTGCCCCCGTAGTGCTCGGGGCCGATGAAGTTGGTGTGCTCGATGAGCGCGAGGAACGGAAGGGAACGGTCGGCCACGTTCATCCAGTAGATGTGCGAGAAGGGCCGGTCCATGGCGAGGACCATGCACAGGGCCCACTGCCAGCGCACGGCGTTCAGCCGACGCCGGTAGTCTTCGGGAAGCGGCGGCGCCATCTTCTCGAACGCTTGAGAGGGCACCGCTGCGATCACGGCGTCGGCCTCGACCCGCTCACCGTCTTCCGTCACGAGCCCCGAGGCGCGACCGTCGGCGACGGTGATCTCGCGCACGGGCCTCGACAGGTTCAGCTCGACGCCGCCCTCCCTCAGCCGCCGTTCGAGCTCGTCGATGTACACGCCGAACGAGCCCAGAAGATACCCGAGCCGCTCCCGTTGCAACGGCCCGCCGGAGCGAGACTGGAACCGCAGGTGGATTTTGCTCCAGAGCCACGCCATCGCCACCTCTTCTTCGGCGGCCCCGAACTTTCCCCGGAGCAGCGGACCCCAGACGCGCTCGTAGACGCGGCGCCCTACGTACCGCGTGATCCACTCTTTCGCGGTGATGGTCTCGTAGGACGACCAGTCTTCCTTGCGCCGGAGCCAGAGCCCCATCAGGCCGAGCCGAATCCGGTCGAGCGGAGGGAGCGGCCGGAACCGGAGCAGGTCGAGCGGCGTCACGAAGTCGTACAGCCGGCCGTCGTAGTAGAAGCCCACCTTCGAATCGACCCAGACCAGGCGGTCGCTCAGCCCGAGCTCGTCGATGAGCTTCAAGATCACGGTGTCGGTGCTGAAGAGGTGGTGGTAGAAGGCTTCGAGACGTCCGCCGCCGACATCGAACGTGCGCACTAGGCCGCCCATGAATGGGCTCGCTTCGAAGAGACGCACCCGGTGGCCCGCCTGCATTAGGCGGTACGCCGCCGCCATTCCGGCGACGCCGCCGCCGATGATCGCGACGTTCACTCCGACGTCCCTCCTGCGACCGGCGCGCCCGCCTCCACCGCTTGGCCCGGAGCTTCCGAGCGCCCTTCGACGCCACGCCGGAACATCTCGCCGAAGGAGAGATTGATCGCCCACAGCAGGTAGAGCCCGATGATGATGACGGGGACGAGGAGGAGCGCGTGGAGCGCGATCGAGTAGGCGGCGGCCTTCCCCTCCTCGATGCCGAAGAAGACGAGCGTTTGCTGAGAGAAGAACTCGAACGGGCCCAACCCGCCCTGCGTCGCAAGCACCGAGATGGCCAGGTTCGCGGCCGCCGTTACCATCAGGTACTCATGAAAGTCGGCCCTCAGCGAGAAGGCGATGCCCACGATGTAGTACATGGTCGCCTCGAGCGACCACGACAGGAGCGACATCGCCCAGGCGAGCCCGAGGTCCAGCGGATTGCGGAGGGCGCGCAGCCCATCCAGGAACGAGCGTGCCACGGATTCGACGCGGTCGTGCAGGCGGCCCGGCACGAATCGCAGCGAGAAGCTGAGCAGCGCCTCTCGCCCGCTCTCCCACGACGCGGCAAGCATGAGGACCACCAGCGCCGCACCGAAAAGCGCCGCCATCACGATGGCGAGCTCGCGCAGGTCCTGGCTGAAGCCGGTCACCGCGCCGATGACGACGAGCACCGGCACCAGGGTCAGGCCATCGAAGAGACGGTCGACCGCGATCGTGCCCAGCGAAGCGACCTTCGACACGCGCTCTCGCTCGCCGAGCACGTACGCGCGCACGAGTTCGCCCGCTCGAGCCGGGATGAGGTTGTTGGCCATGAGCCCGATGATGGCGACGGGATACAGACGCCGCGTGGGGACTTCCGCCACCGGGCGCATGAGGTAGCGCCAGCGGATCGTCCGCACCCAGATCGACAGGAAGAAGACCGGCAGCGACGCGACCGCGATGGCGTAGTTGGCCTGGCGGAAGGCTTCGGCGATTTCGCGGACGTCCGTCTTCCAGAGGAAGAGCGCGATGAATACGAGGCTGACGGCGGTGCCGATCCAGAACCGACGCGTGCGGATCAAGCGCATCCTCCCGAGCACAGCCGCTCCGAAGGAGCTCGCGCTGACGGAGCGGACTGTCCTGTCTTATGTTCGGACCGACCGGCCGCCGATTATAGGCGTGCTCGCGCCGGTCCGGCAACGCTAGGGCCGCTCGTCGGCGAGGCTCGCCCGTCGCAGGCGGCGCACCGCGAACACGACGGCGGCGATCCCGAACGCCAACAACGCGAGCGCGAGAGGCCCTGGCCCCACGAGGTAGTCGGCGAGCGCACCGTACGCGTCCTGCGCCAGCGCGCCGATGGAGAGATACAGCGCCGACCAGAGCGTCGCCGAGATCGCGGTGTAGAGCAGAAAGGCGGGATAGGGCACCCGGAACGTCCCGGCGACTGCGGTCGTCGGCGTGCGGAAGCCCGGAATCAGGCGGCCGAACACGATCGCGGGCGCCGTCCACTGGCGGTACCAGCGGGCGGCGCGCTCCACCCGGCTCTCACCGATGCGCGTCCAGCTCGCCACGCGCCGCAGCACCGGCATGCCTCCGAGCCGGCTCACCCAGTACAGGACTGACGAGCCGACGAGCGTCGCTGACACAACGAGCGCCATCGCGACCCGGGGATCGGCCTGCCCCGCCGACGCACGGGAGCCGGCGAGCAGGATCAGCGTGTCGCCGGGAAGCGGAAGCGGCACCCCCGCTTCCTCGACGCACAGCAGCGCGAACAGCCCGAGATAGAGGTTGTCCGCTGCGAAGTCGAGGAACGCGCGGGCGAGGTCGTGCAGGGCCTCCACGGTTCGATGGGCCTCCTGCGAGCGGACCCGACAGTGGCGACAGTATAGGTGATCGAATCGGCCAGAGCCGCGCGAGCCACCTCACAACGTCGTACACTGAACGCGTGCTGCAGTACATCGACGTCGGCGCTCAGCGGCTGGACGCGTACGAGGGGATCGCCGAGGAGGCGACGCTGGCCGAGCTCCGCGGCCTCGGGGCCGGGCTGCGCGGGACGCGCGTGCTCCACGTCAACGCCACGCCGTATGGCGGCGGCGTCTCCGAGCTCCTCCGTTCCGTGGTGCCGCTCGAGCGAGATCTCGGGATTCAGGCCGACTGGGCGGTCATCGCCGGAGAGCCCGATTTCTACGCCTTCACCAAGCGCCTCCACAACGGCCTCCAGGGGGCGCCCTTTTCGGTGACGCAACACGACCGCGAGGTATACCTCCGCCGCAACCGCGAGGCCGCGGAGAGCATGCGGGGCGACTACGACGTCGTCATCATCCACGATCCGCAGCCCGCCGCCATGCGCATGTTCCGGCCGGACGCGGCGCGCTGGGTCTGGCGGGCGCACATCGACATGTCCCACTACGACGCCGGAGCGTGGGACTTCCTGCGCCCCCTGGTCCTCGAGTACGACCGCCACATCTTCACCATGCCGCAGTTCGTGCCCGACGGCCTCAGTTCCGACACCGTCGTCATCATCGCGCCCGCCATCGACCCCCTG
>DATLZC010000173.1:0-13105 GCA_035574215.1 Dehalococcoidia bacterium
GGCAGGCCTGTGGCCCCTGGACGCGCCAGAGGATAGCAGGGCCATTTTCGGCCGATCAAGCCCCTTATGACGATTTGCGGGGGGATTTTCCCGCCCTTTTCGAACCCGCACGTACGAAGTTGACCATAGCGCCGCGCCTCCCCACGGCGCCCCGTATAATGCGCCCGAACGAAGGGCACACGAAGGGATTGCGATGCTGCTGGCGCTCGACATCGGCAACACCAACATCACCCTCGGCGTCTTCGAAGGCGAACGGCTGCGGGCCACTTGGCGCCTGTCGCCCGACCCGCGGCGGCCCGCCGACGAGTACGCCATTCCGGTCCTGGGCCTCCTGCGCGCGGAGGGGATCGCGCCGAAGGAGATCACCGAGGCCGTGCTCGCGTCGGTGGTGCCCGACATGGTGCCCGTGTTCGAGCAGCTCTGCCGGCGCTACTTCGGGCTGTCGCCCCTGGTGGTGGGCACCGGAACGCGGACCGGCGTCCGCATCCTGTACGAGAACCCGCGCGACGTGGGCGCGGACCGCGTGTGCGACGTCGTGGCCGCGCTCAAACTGTACGGGCCGCCGCCGCTCATCATCGTCGACCTGGGGACGGCGACCGTATTCGACGCCGTCGACGCCAACGGCGATTACCTCGGCGGCGCCATCGCGCCGGGCATCGGCATCGCGTCGGAGGCGCTGTTCGAGCGGGCGGCCAAGCTCTACCGCGTCGAGCTCGAGCGTCCCAAGGCGGTGATCGGCCGCAACACGGTGACGGCCATCCAGTCCGGCGTGCTGTACGGGTACGTCGAGCTGGTGGAGGGCATGGTGCGGCGGTTCCGCGAGGAGCTGGGCGGGCGCGCCACCGTGATCGGGACGGGTGGCTGGGCCCAACGCCTCTCGCACGTCACCCGCGTCTTCGACCATGTTGACACCGAGCTCACGCTCGTCGGCCTGCGGCTTATCCACGAGGCGAACCGATAGTGGACAGAGTGTTGACAGAGAAGCACATCGCGCTCGGGGTCACCGGGAGCATCGCCTGCTACAAGGCGGTGGACCTGGCGAGCAAGCTCACGCAGCTCGGCGCCCTGGTGGACGTGCTGATGACGCCGTCGGCGGCCCGCTTCGTGTCCCCGCTCTCGTTCCGGGGCGTCACCGGGCGGGCCGTGTTCGTGGACATGTTCGATCCCGAGAGCGAGACGGCGGAGCAGCACGTCGTCATCGCCCGTCGCGCGGCCGGAATGATCATCGCCCCCGCCAGCGCCACCACCATCGCCCGGCTGGCCAACGGGCTCGCGGAGGACATGGTGAGCCTGACGGCGCTGGCGACGACGGCCCCGATCGTGGTCGCGCCGGCGATGGATCACCAGATGTGGGAGCATCCCGCCACGCAGCACAACCTGCGCACGTTGCAGGCGCGCGGCGCGCTGGTGGTCGGGCCCGAGGAGGGACGGCTGGCGTCGGGCCACACGGGCATGGGGCGCCTGGCGGAGACGCCGGCGCTCATCGCCGCCCTGAAGACGGCCATGGGCCGGCACGGCGACCTCGCGGGCCGGCGGATCGTCGTCACCGCCGGGCCGACCCGCGAGGCCATCGACACGGTGCGCTTCATCAGCAACTACTCGTCCGGCAAGATGGGCTTCGCCGTCGCCGAGGCGGCCCGGGATCGCGGCGCCACCGTCACCCTCGTGACCGGCCCGACGGCGTTGCCCGAGCCCTGGGGCGTCATGACCGTGCACGTGCAAACCACGGCGCAGATGGCCGAGGCCGTGGCGTCGGCGTGCGAGGACGCCGACGCCATCGTCATGGCGGCCGCGCCCTCCGACTTCCGTCCGGCCGAGGTCGCTTCCCGGAAGATCAAGCGCACGGGCGAGGAAGTCACCATCCGGCTCGCGCCCAACCCCGATATCATCGCGGGCCTTCCGGGCGACCGGCTCATCAAGGTGGGGTTCGCGGCGGAGAGCGAAGACGTCCTCGAGAACGCCGAGGCGAAGGTGGCCCGCAAAGGGCTCGCGTTCATCGTGGCGAACGACGTCACGGCGCCGGGGTCGGGCTTCGGCACGGACACCAATCAGGTGGTGTTCATCGAGGCCTCGGGCCGGCGCGAGCATCTGCCGCTGCTCCCCAAGAGCGAAGTCGCGCATCGGATTCTCGACCGCGTGGTCGAGCTGCTGCGGGAGCGCGAAGGGACGCGCGCTTAGCGCGGAGGCGGCGAGAGCGCCGGCTCCCGCGCGTCACTTGCGGGCTCAGCCTCGCGGGCCGGTTCCCGGACGAACGCCAGCACGAGCAGCCCCACGCCGATGAGCCCGAGGCCGTCCACCACGAACCCGGTGTGGACCCCGAAGCTCCGTGCGATGGCGCCGCCCGTCAGCGGCGCAACGGCGATGGCGAGGGCCTGAGCGCTGCCGGCGAGGCCGAAGGCCGCGCCCTGACGGCCTTCGGGCGAGAGCGCGCCGATGAGGGCGTTGGCCACGGGTAGCATCCCCCCGCTGAACATGCCGACGACGGCCAGCGAGAGCAGCAGGAGCGGGACGTCGTTCGCCAGGGCCACCGGCACGTACGCCGCTCCGGCCCCGAGCGTGGCGACGGCGAGGGCGTTGCGGTACCCGATGCGGTCGGACGCCCGCCCGACGGCGAGCGCCGCTACGGAACTCGTGGCGGCGAGAGCGGAGAACGCGAAGCCCGAGACGACGGCAGGCCGCGACAGCTCGAACGTGTCCACCAGCAGCGGGATGATCGGCCGCACGAAGGCCGGCGCGCCGTTCAGGAAGAAGACGACAGCGACGAGCAGGAGCAGTTGGCGGTTCGCCGCGACGACCCGGAGCCCCGACACGAAGGACTCGCGCTCGCGCGCGTCGGCGGCGCGAGACTCCTGCACCTGCGTGAGCACGAGGAGGAAGGAGAGCGCGTAGACGGCGCCGGCGATGACGAACGTCGCGCGGAAGCCCGCCACGTCGGCCAGCGAGCCGCCCACGACGGGGCCGACGAACTGCGAGAGGAACAGCGCCATCTGCACGAGGCCGAGCGAGTAGCCGACGCGCGGCCCGGGGGCGGCCGAGGCGACGAGGGCGTTGGCCGCCGGGATCGTGCCCACGAAGGCCCCCTGCGCCAGGCGCAGCGCCGCGAGCTGCCACACGTTCTGCACGAAGCCCTGCAACGTCAGCACCACCGTCGCGCCGGCGTAGGCCCGGAGCAGCATCGCCTTCCGCCCGAAGCGATCGGCCAGCGCGCCCCACACCGGCGCGAAGACGAAGAGGGAGACGCCGGTCGCCGTCGCCAGCAGCCCGGACCAGAGGGCGACGTCGCCCTCGTCGGTGACGCCGAGCTCCTTCACGTAGAAGGGGACGAAAGGGAAGATGAGGTTCGCGCCCGCGAGGGCGATGAACTGCGCGATGGAGACCGCGTAGACGGTCCGTTGCCAGGCTGCGAGCGTCACGCCGGCGCGATCCTGGTTGCTGGTGACGGTGCGTCGCGGGCGGCCGGGGCCGCGTCAGTATAGCATCGCCCGGCGCAGGGAAATGGCGCCGCCCCGGTCCATCAGCGCCGGGGCAGCGTGGAACGAGGGCTGAAGGCGGTCGTCAGGCGGCGATGCGCGTCCTCCGGGCGATCTCGCCGAATGTCCGTCGGCGGATGCGCTCGACGGCTTCCGGCGTCGGCGCCTGCTTCACGCGGGCCCGCGCCGGGGCCAGCGTACGCTCGAGCCACCGCTTCGTCTGCATCAGCTCCAGGGTCATGGCCGGCTGTCTCCTCATCACTCCATCCTCAGAATCGACGCCGGAGCGCCGCATCCGAAGCGGTGGGGCGATGAAAATTCCCCAAGCCGGCGCAACCGTCACAACGCCGACATCGACAGCGCGAGATGCGCGAGCGTGCGCACCGGGATGCCGCTGGCGCCCTTCACCAGGGCCCCGCGATCCTTGTCCATCACATCGACCCCGGCGATGTCCAGATGCGCCCAGGGCGTGTCTTCCGCGAACTCCTTCAGAAAGAAGGCGGCGGTGATGGAGCCGGCGTTCCGTCCGCCGGTGTTCTTGATGTCCGCGACGTCGCTCTTGATCTGCTCGCGGTACTCCTCGAACATCGGGAGCTCCCACACCTTCTCCCCCGCTGCCTTCGCCGCCGCTTTGATGCGCTCGACGAGCCCGGCGTCGCTGCCCATGAGGCCGAACGCCACGTTGCCCAGCGTCACCGAGATGGCGCCGGTGAGCGTCGCCACGTCGACGATGGGCGAGCAGCCGAGCCGCCGGGCGTAGGTGATGCCGTCCGCGAGGATAAGCCGGCCCTCCGCGTCGGTGTTGATGACCTCGATGGTCTTGCCGCTCATGGCGCGCAGGACGTCGCCCGGCTTCGTGGCGCCGCCTCCGGGCATGTTCTCCGTGGCGGGCACGATGGCCGTCACGTTGATCTTCGGCTTGAGCCGGGCGATGGCCCCCATGGCGGCGATGACCGCGCCGCCGCCGGCCATGTCGCCCTTCATCTCCTCCATGCCCGCGGCGGGCTTGATGGAGATGCCGCCGGTGTCGAACGTGATGCCCTTCCCCACCAGCCCGAGCGTGGGACCGTCGCCGTGGCGGTACCGCAACACGATGAGCTTCGGCGGCTGATGGCTGCCCGCGGCGACCCCGAGGAAGGCCCCCATGCCCAGCGCCTCGATCTGCGGCCGGTCCAGAATCTCCCACTCGAGGCCGACCGCGGCCGCCAGCGACTGCGCGCGATGCGCCAGCTCGGTGGGGGTGAGCACGTTCGCGGGCTCGTTCGCCAGGTCGCGCGCGAAGTTCTGCGCCTCCGCCAACACGACGCCCAGCTCGACCCCCTCCTCGAGGCTGCTCACCTTCGCCGGATCGTGCTCGACTAGCACGACTTCTTCGACCTCGGTGGTGTCTTCTTCGGGGCGCTTGTGCTTGCCGAAGCGGTACAGTCCCAGGATCGTGCCCTCGGCGATGGCCTGCGCGCAGGCGCGAGGATCGAGTCCGGCGATGCCGGCTCCGTGGGTGATGGTGGCGAATCGCTGGACGCGCGCGGCTCTGAGCCGCCGCGCGATGTCGGCCGAGAGGTCGCGCACGCGGTCGACCGAGAACTCGGCGGGCTTGCCCAGCCCGGCGACCAGCACCCGGGGCGCGGGGATCTTCCCGAAGGTGGGGAAGAGGGTCAGCTCGCCGTACTTGCCCCGGATGTCCCCCTGCTCGATGAGGCGGGAGATGGCGCCGTCCAGCGCGCGGTCGACGGCGCCCGTTCCGCCCCCCGGCCGGGTGACGCCTTCGAAGAGGTTGACGACGACGCAATCGGTTGTCGTCCGGGCGATGTCCCCGGACTCGACGCGGACCAGCATGAGGCCATCCTTTCCCAACGGCTGTGAGGGCTCGCGGGACCATCATAGGGGTGGGCCCCGCGGCCGGGCAACGAGCGCGCCGCGGGCGGGAGCGACGTCGCGCATGCGCTGGGCGCCGGCTGCGGATACAATTGCGTCGGTAACGCCGCGCTGCCCGGAAAGGAAGCCGCCCCATGCCCGAGTACGTCTTCGACCGTGAATCGCGCACCCCCCACTCCGAGGTGTACGCCATCGTCGTCGGCGGTGAGGAGATCGGACGGGTCGACCTGCACTGGACGGCGGGCCGCTGCGACGCCACGCTGTGCGTGCCTGCGGACTTCACCGACGAGCAGATCCAGGAGCTCATCGGCGAAATCGACGAACGGCTGGTGCTGACCGCCGACCCGTATCGCGAGGACTTCATCGTGACCGTGTGGGCCGGACGGCACGCGGGCACGTTCTCCGAAGAGGCGCTGGAAGAGGAAGAGTTCGAGGAAGAGGAGGAGATCGAAGGCAACGGACACCGTATCTGACGCCACGCTGGCGCGTGGCCGGACGGGAGACCGGTGGTCGGAAGGGTAGCGTCGGTTCGGGTTGCCGTCGCCCTGGCGCTCGCGGGGGTGGTGGCGGGCGCGCTCATCGGGGCTGGCTTCGCCTTCGGCGTCGGCTCTGCCCTCCGCGCCGAGCCCACGTCGACGCCGACGCCCACGGCCACCTCGACCCCGACTCCCACGCCGACGTTCACCCCTACCCCGACGCCCACGCCCACGCCCGTCCCGCCCACGCCGACCCCCGAGGTCGTGGTGCCGCCCCCGAATCCGCCGCCCCTGCCCATCGATCTTCCCGGCGAGCACTGGGTCGACGTGAACCTGACGAATCAGACGGCCACGGCGATGGTGGGCGACACGCCCGTGTACACCGCGCTCGTCACGACGGGAAAGCCGGGCTGGGAGACGCCGGTGGGGACGTGGTACATCATCTCCCGCGTCGAGAACGAGACGATGACGTCGGCCTCTATCGGCGCGGAGGAGTACTACGTCCTCGAGAACGTGCTGTACACCCAGTACTTCACCACGGTCGGGCACGCGTTGCATCTCAACTACTGGCGCGACGACTCGTACTTCGGGCGGATCCCGTCGAGCCACGGGTGCGTCGGGATGCGCTACGCCGACGCGAAGTTCTTCTGGGACTTCCTCACGCTGGGCAGCCGTGTCGTCGTGCACTACTGAGGCGTTGCCGGGCGGGTTGCGCCGGCCTAGAATCGGCGGCGGCGCGCCATGACCGCATCGTCTTCCCCGCAGGACGCGTACGCCGGCTACGCCGACCTGTACGAGCGCGAGCACGCCTCTTATGAGGAGGACCTGGCGTTCTACACGAATCTCGCGCGGCGCTGCGAGCTGCCCGTGCTCGAGCTGGGGGCCGGCACCGGCCGCGTGGCGCTCCATCTGGCCCGCGCCGGGTTCCGGGTCGTGGGCGTCGACGCCTCCGCGGAGATGTTGGAGGTCGCCCGTAGGAAGACGGAGCCGTCGCTGCGGCGGCGCGTCCGTTGGGTCCAGGCGGACATGCGCGACTTCGACCTGCGGCGGCGGTTCGACCTCGTCATCTGCGCCTACGGGACGTTCCACCACCTCCGGACCTCGGAGGAGCAGCGGTCGTGCCTGCGCGCCGTGCGCCGCCACCTCGCGCCCGGCGGCCTGCTGGCGCTCGCCGTCCGCCCTGTGACGTCCGTGGCCTGGGACCCGCTCGAGCCCACGGTCGAAGCGCCGTGGTTCGACCGCGACGACGCCACGGGGGAGTGGTTCGTCCGCTGGAGCGTGGTCGAGCGCCGCCCGGCGACGCAGACCATCCGCCGGGTGCACTTCGTGGACCGAGTCGCCCCCGACGGCTCGGTGCGGCGGACGGTGGTCGAACACGTTCTGCGGTACACTGGGCGCTACGAACTCGAAGCGCTCCTCGAGGGGGCCGGGCTGGAAGTGGATGGTCTCTACGGCGATTACGACCTCGCGCCGTATGATGACACCAGCGACCTGCTGATCGTGGTCGCGCGAACGCCGGGAGTGGCCTGATGCGCATCGCGCTCGACGCCATGGGGGGAGACTTCGCGCCCGAGGCGACGGTCGCGGGCGCGTTGATGGCGCGCCGGGAGCTCGGCATCGAGATCGCGCTGGTGGGCCCGGCCGAGCTCATCGAGAGCGAGCTCAAGCGTCACGGCGAGCCGCCCACCGGCGTGCAGATCATCCACGCCGCCCAGGCCATCCGGATGGACGAAGCTCCCGCGCAGGCCGTGCGCCAGAAGCGCGAGGCCTCCATCAACGTCGCCATGGACCTCGTACGTCAGGGCGTCGCCGACGCCGTCGTCTCGGCGGGCAACACCGGCGCCGTGATGGCGTCGGCCCTCATGAAGCTGGGGCGCATCCACGGCATCGAACGGCCGGCCATCGGCGCGCTCATCCCCTACCGGACCAAGGTCCTCGTGCTCGACGTGGGCGCCAACGCCGACTGCAAGCCGTCGTGGCTGGCCCAGTTCGGCCAGATGGGTTCTGTCTTCATGGAGAAGGTGTACGGCGTCCGCGAGCCACGCGTGGGGCTGCTCAACATCGGCGAGGAGGCGGGCAAGGGCAACGAGCTCGCCACCGAGGCTTACGAGCGGCTCAAGGCGACGCCCGGCGTCAACTTCGTCGGGAACATCGAGGGCCGCGACGTGCACCGTGGCTGGGTGGACGTGCTGGTCACCGACGGGTTCACCGGGAACGTAGCCGTGAAGGTGGGCGAAGGCGTCCTCGAGTACGCCTTCGGCGAGCTCCGGCGCGTGATGACGTCGACGCTGCGGCACAAGGTGGCCGCGCTCGTGCTCCGGAACGCCCTCCTCCAACTGCGCCGGGAGTTCGACCCCAACGAATACGGCGGCGCGCCACTGCTGGGGGTGAACGGCGTCGTGATTATCGCCCACGGCCGCTCCGACGGCGCCGCCATCAAGAACGCGGTCCGGCAGGCGCGCGACGCCGCGGCGTCGGGCATGCTGGACACGCTCCGTTCGCACCTGGGCGCCCATCGGCGCTTTTCCATCGCCGCCGAACTCTAGCTTGGCGCGGCGCTCGTCGCCGCCTGCGTGAACCGCGCCGGCGCGAACGCCGCGAGCGCGGATGGCGTCTGCCCCGTCAGCGCGAGCTCGGCGACGAGCAGGCCCGTGAGGGGGCCGAGCAAGATGCCGTTGCGGTAGTGCCCCGTGGCGACGATGGCGTTGTCGAGCCCCGGCACGACGCCGATGATGGGGAGCCCGTCGGGAGAGCCGGGGCGGAAGCCGTACCAGGAGAACGGCTCAGCGGCGGCCCGGAGCTGCGGCACCAGCTCCTCCGCCATGCGCCGCACGCGGCGCAGCCCCGCGACGGTGGTGCGGCGCCGGAAGCCGACATCCTCCACAGTGGCCCCGGCGAACACCAGGCCGTTGGCGCGCGGCACCAGATAGCCCCGCGGGCCCCATACGATGGTCCGGATCGGCGTCACCATCCCCCCGAGCGCGATCATCTGTCCCCGGATGGGCCTGGGCGGCGCCACCCGGCGGAGCAGGCGCGAGATCAGCCCTGTCCATGCGCCCGCCGCGAAGACGAAGCGGTCGCCCTGCACGTCGCCCGCGGGGGTCCGCACCGCGCGCACCCGCCCGCCAGCCACGCGCAGCCCCGTGACGGGCGAGCGCGTGAGGATGCGCGCGCCGCGGGCTTCGGCAGCCCGCGCGAGCGCGAGGGTCATCTGCTGGTTCGAGACCTGGCCTTCATCCGGGCAGAGGACGCCGAATCGCGCCCTCGGTGTGAGTCGCGGCTCGAGCTCGTGCAGGAGCGCCGCGTCCAGCTCGTACAGCTCGAGGCCTGCGTCGCGCTGCCACGCGACCCTGCGCCGGAGGGCCTCCTCCTCGGACTCAGACAGCGCCACACGGAGGATGCCCGTACGGCGGAACTCGACGTCGATTCCCGTGACGGACTGCACGTCGTCGACCGCCCGGGGATACGCGGCGAGGGCCTGGAGGGAGAAGTCGAGCAAGGGGCCCGGCTCATCGGCCTCGGACAGGGGCGCGAGCATGCCTGCGGCGGCGTTGCTCGCTTCGAGGCAGAGGCGGCCGTTGCGTTCGAGGAGCGTGACGCGGGCCCCGCGGGAGGCGAGCGCCCACGCGACGGCGCAGCCCACGATGCCGCCGCCCACAACCACCGCGTCCGCGCCCGTTGTGGCTCGCGGCCTCATCCGCCGCCGACCATCCTCACGACTTCCACGACGTCGCCCTCTCGGAGGACGGTGACGTCGTGGCGGTCCCTCGGGATGACCTCGCCGTTCACGGCCACGGCGACGAGCCGCCGGTCGATGCCGTGGGCCTCGAGGAATTCGGGCACGGTCATCTCGCGCTCGATCTGCCTCGGCTTGCCGTTCACGGTCAGGGTGGGCATGGTCGCATCACCGGGGCGTGGCTCCGACCCAGCGCGATTCCACGGCCTGCCAGAGCGCCCGGGCCGCGGCCGTGGGGTCGGGTGCGTCCATGATGGCCGACAGCACGGCGACGCCGCCCGCGCCCGCGTCGATGACGTCGCCGGCGTTCTCGGCGGTGATGCCGCCGATGGCGATGACCGGGATGCTCACGGCCTCGGCGGCGCGGCGTACGCCTTCGAGGCCCAGCGTTCGCGCGCCCGGCTTCGACGCCGTCTCGAAGACCGTTCCCAGGACGACGAAGTCGGCGCCCCGGTGCTGCGCCTCGACGGCGGCGGCCGCGCTGTGCACCGACTGCCCGAACAGGAGCGTCGGGTCCACGTCGGCGGCGGCGTCCAGTGGAAGGCCGTCAGCGGGAAGCTGCACGCCGTCCGCGCCCGTGGCCGAGGCCACGTCGACACGGTCGTTCACCAGAAACAGGGCGCGGCCTCGGATCACCGTGCGCACGGTGAGCGCGAGGTTGTACAGCTCGCGCGCCGAGAGGTCCTTCTCGCGCAGTTGGACGATGTTGACGCCGCCGTCGACGGCGAGGGAAACGACCTCCTCGAGCGAGCGGCCGCGCAGCCTTCGCCGGTCGGTCACGAGCATGAGGGCCGGGCTGCGCCAGCGGCGCATCTTTTCGCCGTGGGTCACACCCGCACCACTCCTTCCTCAGGGCTGGACGCGGACGCGTACGGCCTCCGGGGGATGCGGCCCGCGAGGAACGCCTTCCGCCCCGCCTCGACGCCGAGGCGCATCGCCTCCGCCATGCGCACGGGGTCCTGTGCCTTCGCGACGGCGGTGTTGACGAGCACCGCGTCGGCCCCGAGCTCCATGGCGAGGGCGGCGTCCGACGGCGCCCCCAGGCCGGCATCCACCACTACCGGAACATCCGCGTTCTCGATGATGATCTTGATCTCGTCCGCCGTCAGGATGCCCTGCCCGGAACCGATGGGCGAGCCCAGCGGCATGACCGTGGCGCAGCCGATCTCCTCGAGCCGGCGCGCCAGGATGGGGTCGGCGTGGATGTACGGCAGGACGACGAAGCCTTCGTCGATGAGCCGCTGCGCCGCCTCAAGCGTGCCCACAGGGTCGGGCAGGAGGTACTTCGGATCGGGGATGACCTCGAGCTTCACCCAGTTCGAGCCGGTGAGCGAACGGGCGAGCCGCGCCGTCATGAGCGCTTCCTCGACCGTCCGGCAGCCGGCGGTGTTGGGCAGAATCGTGTAGCGGGACCAGTCGATGTAGTCGAGCTCGGTCCGGGCGTTGGGGTTGTCGAGGTCGAGCCGCCGGATGGCCACCGTCACGATCTCGGCCCCCGAGGCCTCGAGCGCGGCGACGGTCTCCTCGGGGCTGCGGTACTTGCCCGTCCCCAGCATCAGCCGGGAACGGAAGGTCTTGCCCGCGATGATCAGCGGGTCGTCCGGCGCGGACGCGCGTCCGTCGCCGCCCGCGCGAGCCTGCTCACCCGGCATCGGCGTCTCCTTTCTCCCCGACCGGCGGCGCGCCGATCTGTGCGATGTGTTCGTCGTCGTGGCGGTCGATGCGGGAGACGTACTCGGCGAGCGTGATGCGTTCGCCGGCGCGCTCCACAGCGAGCTCCTCGAAGTGTTCGGGCGGGATGGACCCGAGGAGCCGGACGAGCGCGCGGCGGTTCGCCCGGTACTCCGTGAGCAGCGCCTCCACCGACGCGCCGGCGCGTGAGCGGACCTGCTCCCGGTTCCAGGCGTCCGTGTCGGCGAGGGCGGCGAGCTCCTCCGGGCCGGCTTCGCCGAGGGCGGCGCGGATGCGGACCATGGCCCGCAGGTCGTTGGACGCGAGGTGGGCGAGGGTCTCGCGCCGCGTCCATTCGCCGGCCACAGGCGTGTCCCACGCCTCGGGACGCAGCGGCAGCGCGACGCCGGTGGCGCGCTCCGGGGCGGACGCCAGCCGCTTGAGCGCGGCGTCGACGGCGGGCGGCGTGTCGATGCGCTCGGTCATCGGCGCTCCGTGAGCTCGATGGGCTGCAGGCCGCTCATCTTCTGGATCTCGCGCGTGATGTGCATCGAGCAGAACTTCGGCCCGCACATCGAGCAGAACTCCGCGTGCTTGAAGTAGTCCGCTCCCAGGGTCTCGTCGTGCATCCGCCGCGCTGTCTCCGGGTCGAGCGAGAGCTCGAACTGGCGGTTCCAGTCGAAGGCGAAGCGGGCGCGGGAGAGCTCGTCGTCCCGGTCGCGGGCGCCCGGCTTGCCGCGGGCGATGTCCGCGGCGTGGGCCGCGATCTTGTACGCGATGACGCCCTGCTTGACGTCCTCGAGATCGGGGAGCCCCAGGTGTTCCTTCGGCGTCACGTAGCACAGGTAGCTCGCGCCCGCCTGCGCGGCGACGGCGGCCCCGATGGCCGACGTGATGTGGTCGTACCCGGGCGCGATGTCGGTGACCAGCGGGCCGAGCACGTAGAACGGCGCGCCGTGGCACAACTCCTGCTGCTTCTGGACGTTCATGGGAATCTGGTCGAGCGGGACGTGCCCCGGACCCTCGATCATGACCTGCACGTCGTGCTCCCACGCGCGCAGGGTGAGCTCGCCCAGCGTCTTCAGCTCGGCGAACTGCGCTTCGTCGCTGGCGTCGGCGAGACAGCCGGGGCGCAGGCCATCGCCAAGCGAGAGGGTGACGTCGTACTTCTTCGCGATGGCGCAGAGGTCGTCGAAGCGCTCGTACAGCGGATTCTGGCGGCGGTGGTACACCATCCACTGCGCCATGAGCGAACCGCCCCGGCTCACGATGCCCGTGATGCGCTTCTGGACCAGCGGGAGGTACTCGAGCAGGACGCCGCAGTGCACCGTCATGTAGTCCACGCCCTGCTGCGCCTGGTGCTCGATCATCTCGAGCAGGTCCTCCGCCGTCATGTCCTCCACGCGCTTCAGCTCAGCGATGGTCTGGTAGATCGGGACGGTGCCGATAGGCACCGGGCTCGCCTCCAGGATCGCCTGCCGGATGGCGTCGATGTCGCCGCCGGTCGAGAGGTCCATGCAGGTGTCGGCGCCGTACTGAATGGCGACGGCGAGCTTGCAGAGTTCGCCCTCGATATCGGAGGTCACGGCCGAGTTGCCGATGTTCGCATTGATCTTGACGGTCGCGGCCTGCCCGATGCCGATGGGCCTGAGGGTGCGATGGTTGATGTTCGCCGGGATCACCATCCGCCCCGCCGCGACCTCCGCGCGCACGGTCTCGGGGCTCAACCGCTCCGTCTCGGCGACGTACGCCATCTCCGGCGTGATGACGCCGCGGCGGGCGTGGTACATCTGCGTGTTGGGCCCCGTCTCGGAGACTGTCATGCGGTTCATCCGTGACCTCCCGTGATGCTACCCGGCGGCGACCGGCCGCCAGAA
>DATLZC010000174.1:0-4176 GCA_035574215.1 Dehalococcoidia bacterium
CGTGATGGCGCTCCGGCAGGACGCCGTGTTCGTGAAGGCGGGGTCGTACACCATCAGCCCGAAGTCGTCGTCCGATACCTTGATCTGCCGGAAGTCCATCGCCCGGACGGTCCCGTCGGTGATCGGGATTTCGTACGTGCGGCCCGTCCGGTTGTCCGTGATGGTCAGCGTCGGTTTGGTCATCCTCGGTTACCTCCGTAGGAGTTGAGCGCGCCCTGTGTCATCCTTGCAGCATCGCCCGAGCGCACGCGCCGCGGAAGTGCAAGCCATCCTGACGCCGCGGGACCAATGGCACAGTCGCAGCCTTTCCCCCTGTACCCAACGATACCCCCAGACGTGTTAGGCCGTAGACAACGCCGCCTGCACCGCATCTTCCACGACCATCCGCGCCACGACTTCCCCCATGCGGATACTGTAGTTCTGTCCCCGGTCCTCCGGATAAATCTGGGCCATCGTCGCGAGGTACAGGCCGGGAATCGGCGTCCGGTGGTCGGGCAGGATGTCGCGATAGCCGGTCGTGATGATCGGCTGCGCGTAGGGCCCCTTGAAGAGCCAGCGTTGGCGCACGTGCTCGGGCCGGAACGACGGGTTGATCTTCCTCATCCCGTCGTAGAACAGCGCCGCCAGCTCCTCTTCCGTCTTCTGGAAGTACGGGTGGCCCGGCTCGAGGTAGTTCGAGATGTACATCACGTGATTGCCCCCGTAGTGCTCGGGCCCGATGAAGTTCGTGTGCTCGATGAGCGCGAGGAACGGCAGGGAACGGTCGGCCACGTTCATCCAGTAGATATGCGAGAAGGGCCGGTCCATGGCGAGGACCATGCACAGGGCCCACTGCCAGCGCACGGCGTTCAGCCGGCGCTGGTAGTCTTCGGGAAGCGGCGGCGCCATCTTCTCGAACGCTTGCGACGGCACCGCTGCGATGACGGCGTCGGCTTCGACCCGCTCGCCGTCTTCCGTCACGAGCCCCGAGACGCGGCCGTCGGCGACCGTAATCTCGCGCACGGGCCTCGACAGGTTCAGCTCAACGCCGCCTTCCCGGAGCCGCCGTTCCAGCTCGTCGATGTACACGCCGAAGGAGCCAAGAAGATACCCGAGCCGCTCCCGTTGCAACGGCCCGCCGGAGCGAGATTGGAACCGCAGGTGGATTTTGCTCCAGAGCCACGCCATCGCCACCTCTTCCTCTGCGGCCCCGAACTTTCCCCGGAGCAGGGGGCCCCAGACGCGCTCGTAGACGCGGCGCCCGACGTATCGCGTAATCCATTCTTTCGCGGTGATGGTCTCGTAGGAGGACCAGTCCTCCTTGCGCCGGAGCCAGAGCCCCATCAGGCCGAGGCGAATGCGGTCGAGCGGAGGAAGCGGCCGGAACCGCAGCAGGTCGAGGGGCGTCACGAAGTCGTACAGCCGGCCGTCGTAGTAGAACCCCACCTTCGAATCGACCCAGACCAGGCGGTCGCTCAGGCCGAGCTCATCGATGAGCTTCACGATCACGGTGTCGGTGCTGAAGAGATGATGGTAGAAGGCTTCGAGACGTCCGCCGCCGACATCGAAGGTGCGCACCAGGCCGCCCATGAATGGGCTCGCTTCGAACAGGCGCACCCTGTGGCCCGCCTGCATCAAGCGGTACGCGGCCGCCATCCCGGCGACGCCGCCCCCGATGATCGCGACGTTCACTCCGACGTCCCTCCTGCGACCGGCGCTCCCGCCTCCACCGCTTGCCCCGGAGCTTCGGAGCGCCCTTCGACGCCACGCCGGAACATCTCGCCGAAGGAGAGGTTGATCGCCCACAGCAGGTAGAGCCCGATGATGATGACGGGGACGAGGAGGAGCGCGTGGAGCGCGATCGAGTAGGCGGCGGCCTTCCCCTCCTCGATGCCGAAAAACACGAGTGTTTGTTGGGAGAAGAACTCGAATGGCCCCAGCCCACCCTGCGTCGCCAGCACCGAGATGGCCAGGTTCGCCGCCGCGGTCACCATCAGGTACTCATGAAAATCGGCCCTCAGCGAGAAAGCGATGCCCACGATGTAGTACATGGTGGCTTCGAGCGACCACGACAGGAGCGACATCGCCCAGGCGAGCCCGAGGTCCAGCGGATTGCGGAGGGCTCGCAGCCCATCCAGAAACGAGCGTGCGACGGATTCGACGCGGTCGTGCAGGCGGCCCGGCACGAACCGCAGGGAGAAGCCCAGCAGCGCCTCTCGCCCGCTCTCCCACGACGCGGCGAGCATGAGGACCACGAGCGCGGCTCCGAAGAGCGCCGCCATCACGATAGCGAGCTCGCGCAGGTCCTGACTGAAGCCGGTCACCGCGCCGATGACCACCAGCACCGGCACCAGGGTCAAGCCATCGAAGAGACGGTCGACGGCGATGGTGCCCAGCGAGGCGACCTTCGACACGCGCTCTCGCTCGCCCAGCACGTACGCGCGCACGAGTTCGCCCGCCCGCGCCGGGATGAGGTTGTTGGCCATGAGTCCGATGATGGCCACGGGATACAAACGCCGCGTGGGGACCTCCGCCACGGGGCGCATCAGGTAACGCCAGCGGATCGTCCGCACCCAGATCGAGAGGAAGAACACCGGCAGCGACGCGACCGCGATGGCGTAGTTGGCCTGGCGGAAGGCTTCAGCGATTTCGCGGACGTCGGTCTTCCAGAGGAAGAGCGCGATGAACACGAGGCTGACGGCGGTGCCGATCCAGAACCGGCGCGTGCGGATCAAGCGCATCCTCCCAAGCACAGCCGCCCCGGAGGAGATCGCGCTGACGGAGCGGACTGTCCTCTCTTATGTTCGGACCGACCGGCCGCCGATTATAGGCGTGCTGGCCTCGGTCCGGCAACGCTAGGGCCGCTCGTCGGCGAGGCTCGTTCGTCGAAGGCGGCGCACTGCGAACACCACCGCGGCGATCCCGAACGCCAACAGCGCGAGCGCCAGAGGCCCAGGGCCCACGAGGTAGTCGGCGAGCGCGCTGTACGCGTCCTGCGCCAACGCGCCGATGGCGAGATAGAGCGCCGACCAGAGCGTGGCCGAGATCGCGGTGTAGAGCAGAAAGGCGGGATAGGGCACCCGGAACGTCCCGGCGACCGCAGTCGTCGGCGTGCGGAAGCCCGGAATCAGGCGTCCGAAGACGATTGCCGGCGCCGTCCACTGCCGGTACCAGCGGGCGGCGCGCTCCACTCGGCTCTCGCCGATGCGCGTCCAGTTCGCCACGCGCCGCAACACCGGCATGCCTCCCAGCCGGCTCACCCAGTAGAGGACCGACGAGCCGACCAGCGTCGCGGACACGACGAGCGCCATCGCGACCCGGGGATCGGCCTGCCCCGCCGACGCGCGAGAGCCCGCGAGCAGGATCAGCGTGTCGCCGGGGAGCGGCAGCGGCACTCCTGCCTCCTCGACGCACAGCAGCGCGAACAGCGCGATATAGAGGTTGTCCGCCGCGAAGTCGAGGAACGCGCGGGCGAGGTCGTGCAGCGCCTCCACGGTTCGATGCGCCTCCTGCGAGCGGACCGACGGTGGCGACAGTATAGGCGATTCGCCTGCGCCCAGGCCGGCGCGGGCAGCCTCAGCGTCGTACACTGAACGCGTGCTGCAGTACATCGACGTGGGCGCCCAGCGGCTCGACGCGTACGAGGGGATCGCCGACGAGGTAACGCTGGCAGAACTCCGCGATCTGGGGGCCGAGCTGCGCGGAAAGCGCGTGCTCCACGTCAACGCCACGCCGTACGGCGGCGGCGTCTCCGAGCTTCTCCGTTCGGTGGTGCCGCTCGAGCGAGATCTCGGCATTCAGGCCGACTGGGCGGTCATCGCCGGGGAGCCCGACTTCTACGCCTTCACCAAGCGCCTGCACAACGGCCTCCAAGGGGCGCCGTTTTCCGTAACGCCGCACGACCGGGAGGTATACCTGCGCCGCAACCGCGAGGCGGCAGAGGGCATGCGGGGCGACTATGACGTCGTCATCGTCCACGACCCGCAGCCCGCCGCCATGCGCATGTTCCGGCCGGACGCGGCGCGCTGGGTCTGGAGAGCGCACATCGACATGTCTCACTACGACGCCGGAGCGTGGGACTTCCTGCGCCCCCTGGTCCTCGAGTACGACCGCCACATCTTCACCATGCCGCAGTTCGTGCCCGACGGCCTCAGTTCCGACACCGTCGTCATCATCGCGCCCGCCATCGACCCCCTG
>DATLZC010000175.1:0-6886 GCA_035574215.1 Dehalococcoidia bacterium
TCGCGCGCGACCGATCTTCCAGACGGAACCGCCGCGAACCACGCTCCCGGCGTCCGGCCTCGTGGCGCCGCTCCGGCGCGCGACGCGCGCACCCCGCAGGGAGGCGGTCTGCCGGGCGCCGGGAGCGTTGACCTCGGCCCGCGCTCCCCGGCTACGGCGGCCCCGCGAATCGGACGATGGCGTCTACGTACGGCGCGTACACCGTCGCGATTTCGTGGCTCTCGAAGGGCCCCGATGCGATGGCTTCGTACAGCGCGAGGTCCGCGCCCTCGAGCGTCTGCGTCGCCCGGTCGTCGGCGAAGGGGCCGGGCAGCCCGCACGGCGTCGGGTAGTACAGGCAGTCGTTCGCGTTTCCGATTGTCGCCAGCCGGATGGCGTCGGCGCGGATGGCCCGGGCGGCCGCGCGCTGCGCTTCCTGCGCGGCGGGGTCGGACGCGAGCCGGACGAGGTCCGCGCCCGCGGCGTAGGTCTTGCCGTCGCACTCCACGAGGTCCAGCACAGCCTGCTTGTCTGCGCTCGCGCCCAGCAGCGGCGCGTCGATGGTCACCACCGCGCTCAGGCCCACCTTGTCGGTCCGCGCCGCCTCGCGCTCGGCGAGCTCGAAGGCGATGTACCCTCCGAGGCTGTGCCCCACCAGAACGAAGCCCGCCTTCGGATGCGCCTCGCGGTAGGCGCGCAGCATCGCGTCGAGCCGGTCGACGCTTGCTTCGGTCGGGCGGTCCGTGTCGAGACAGCCGTAGTCTTCGGGGACCCAGCGCCCCGTGTCATCGACGCGGCCGCCCGCATAGCTGAAGTCGAGCAACCGCTCATCGGGGAACCCTGCGTCGCGAAAGGCCTGCCGCAGCGTCGCGAACCGGCGCTCGCCCAGGGGACCGACCCCCGTCTGGCCGTCCTCGAGCGATGTGTACAGGCCCTGCACGAAGACGATGACGCGCTCGCCGGGCGGCGGGCAGTACCCGGCGGCGAACACCGCGGCGAAGGCGGCGAGCGTCAGGATCGCGAGCGCGCGCGTCGGCTCCTCCCTTCGAGTACGGGGACGCCCTGTCAGGGTATCGGCCGCGCCGGGCCCGCCGGACAGCGGGGCGGCGCTAGCCCAGGAACTCGTAGCCGCCGGCCACGCCTTCGGGCTTCTGGTCGATGATGACGTTCACACAGGCCGGCTTGCCGGACGCGAAGGCGCGCTCGATGGCGGGATAGATGTCCTTCGGCTCGGTCACGTACTCGCCGTAGCCACCCAGCGCCTCGACGACCTTGTCGTACCGGGCGTTGTCCCCCAACCGGGTGGCGACGATGCGGTCGGGGCCGTACATCCGCTCCTGCCCGACGATGATCTGTCCCCACTGGCGGTCGTTCCCCACGACGGCCACCACCGGCATATTGAAGCGGACCAGTGTGTCGAAGTCGAACCCGTTGAGGCCGAAGGAGCCGTCGCCGTTCACCATGAGGACCTTCTTCTCCGGCAGCGCCGCCTTCACGGCGATGCAGAAGCCCGTCCCGACGCCCAGGGTGCCCATGGGACCCGGGCCCATGAACTGCCCGGGATGGTTCACCGGCAGCACCTGCGCCGCCGTGGCCACGATGTCGCCCCCGTCGCCGATGACGATGGTGTTGTCGTCGACGAACTTCGCCATCTCGTTGCACAGCCGAAGCGGATGGATGGGCGTCCGGTCATCGTGGAGCCACTTCTGCCGCAGCTCCCAGATCTTCGTCTCGCCGTCGCGGAGCATGCGCAGCCATTCGTCGTGCCGGAGGCTTCCGTCGCCGATCTCGGCCCGGATGCCCTCGAGCACCGCGCGCGGGTCGCCCTCGATGCCGATGTCGACAGCGCGGTTCCGGCCGAGCTCTGTGGGGTCGATGTCGACGGCGATGACGCGCGCCTGCGGGTTGATGCGCCGCCCGTAGCTGAGGCGGAAGTCCATGGGCGTGCCCACGAAGAGGGCGACGTCGCACTGCTCGAAGGCGGTGCGGCGGGTGCGGCTGTAGAAGAGCGGGTGGTCCTGGGGCACGCAGCCGCGGCCCATGTCGTTGAGGTAGATGGGCGCCTGGAGCTTCTCGGCGAGCTCCTGGAGCGCACGCCCGGCGTCGGACCAGTAGACGCCGCTGCCGCCCATGACGACGGGCCGCTCGGCGGCGCGCAGCAGCTTCGCCGCTTCGCGGATCAGCGTCGGGTCCCCGTGGACGCGCCCGGTGGGGCGGTACCCCTCCGGGAGCCTGACCTGCTCCTCCTCGACCCGCCCGAAGAGGACGTCGGAGGGGAGCTCGAGGAAGACGGGGCCGTACCGGCCGGTCATCGCGATGCGGAAGGCCTGCGCCAGGTACTCGGGGATGCGATGGGTCTGGTAACACGTGGCGGCCCACTTGGTGATGGGCTTCATCATCTCGACGGTGCCGGGAATCTCCTGGAGCGAGCCCATGAGCGCGGTCGAGATGGGGGCGGCGCCGCCGATGAGGACCATCGGGCTGCCGTTCTGGTAGGCGTTGGCCACGGCGGTGACGGCGTCCGTCACGCCAGGGCCGGCGGTGACGACGGCAACGCCGGGCTTGCGCTTGATCCGCCCCCATCCTTCGGCGGCGTGCCCGGCGACCTGCTCGTGCCGGGTGTCAATGACGCGAATGCCCTCGTCGAGGCAGCCGTCGTAGATGTTCTGGATGTGTCCTCCGGAGAGGGTGAAGATGGTGTCGATGCCTTCCTTCTTGAGCATGCGGGCGACGAGGTCGCCGCCGTCGATCTGCGCCATGGGAGACCTCCGCGGGTAAGCGTCGAGAACGCGCTCTCACGGTACTAGGGTGGCGCGAGAGGAACAAGCGCCGGAGTGGCCCCAGGCTCCCAGCGCCGCTCGCCCAGCGCTCGCGTCATGCCGAGTCCGCCGGAGGCGGGCTTCGGGTCATGCTGAGTCCGCCGAAGGCAGATGGAGCATCTCGCCGCACCCGGAACCACGTCTGCCCAAGAAGTGCAGCGCCGTCGTCCGGGACAGGAGATGCTTCGGCCTCGCTCCGCTCGCCCTCAGCATGACAGGGGGAGACCCTCGCCGCACGGGCCCGGCATCACGCCGAGTCCGCCGCAGTCGCACGAAGCATCTCCCCTGCCCTCGAAACTACGGCGGCGCACAAGCGCCGCGCGTTTGTTCAAGCGGCCGCGGCGATTTTTTGTCTGTCTCTTGACACCCCCCCCTTTGGGTGTACCGTAACCGCCACCGGGAGGCAGTCGAAAAGGAGGGAAGATTGCTCCCAGAATTGAGTTCCATGGCCTACGTTCGTTTTCTAGGCATGCGGCGTTTCCCTGTACGGCGTCTGGCTATGCGGGTGACGTTTGCCTTGGCGGCTCTGCTTTCCCCGTAAGATGGTTGTACGGGTTCGACACTTGCGCATCGGGAGATACCGGCATCGCTTGGGGGCTTGTTCAGGCAAATCGGCCCAACAACTATTTCGGTTCCCCTCCCCATGTCCACACCATCATGCAGATGATTTGCATATGGTCGGACCGCTTCTCACGAACGGCGACCAACAGTCAAGGGCTCCGGTACCGGTATCTCGTGCTCGAGCATGAGCTGGCTCACGTTCTCAATTTGGCGCACCCGACGGACGACCATTCCGCTCTGATGCGCGACGGCCGGGCTATGCTCGAACTGAACACGTTCGAACGTGACGCAATTCGAAACCATTATTAGCTGTGAGGTCACGGCGGAGCAGACAAGAAAGGATGCATCGATGGCTCGTCTCAGACTCCTGACCGCGGCTGCGGTGGTCACCACGTTGCTGTCCACGGCCATCCTTCACGCCGCCCAAACCGGCGCGTCCATCACCGGCCGGGTGATAGATGAGAACGGCAAACCCGTCCCGCAGTTCGTCATTAGATACTTCCGGGCGGACCAGCGGGAAAGCGCTCGCACGGTGGTCACGAACTCGGAAGGAGAGTACCGGATCGACGGGCTGCAGAACGGGACCTATTTCGTCGGCTTCTTCGACCCTGATTGGATTCCTCCCGCTCAGCGGGCTGGCCTAGAACCGCTACCCGACGCGGCGTCGGAGCTGGCATCCGTAGCGACACCGCTGACCAGGCGTGTAGTGGTGGCAAACGGCGTTTCCGTCTCCGGGATCGACTTCGTCGTCATCCCGCAAACAGGCCTGCCCCGAGTCGAGGTCCCTGCCAGCGGCAGTGCGCCGGACCTATCACCCCGGGCAGAGAACGGGCAGTGGTGGAGATCACCCGGGTTCTTAGGTTCGGTCGCCGCGGTTGGCGTTGGCGCGGCCGTCCTCCTGTTCTTGGTGCTGGTGCGGCGTCGCGAGCCCACACAGTGACGGCGCGGCCGGGCCCAGGGTCACGCCGAGTCCGCAGGCGGACGAAGCATCTCGCCGCCCCCACAGCCACGTCTGCCCCAGACGTGCAGCGCCGTCGTCGGGGAGAGGAGGTGCTTCGGTCTCGCTCTCGCTCGCCCTCAGCATGACGGCGAGCGATGGCGCGGGGCGTCGCCCCTAGAACATCGCGTAGCCGCCGTTCACGCTCAGCGTCTGGCCGGTGATCCACTCGGCCCGCTCCGACACCAGGAACGCCACGGCATCGGCGATGTCCTGCGGGCGGCCCAGACGCCCGAGCCCCCGGTACAGCGGATACTGCCGCCCGATGGCGTCCAGCCGGGCGCGGCCCTCCTCGCTCTCGCGCGCGGCCGCGAACAGCGCTTCGGTCGCCTCCGTCTCCGTCGTGCCGGGCGAGACGCAGTTCACCGTGATGCGGTAGCGTCCGACCTCCTTGGCCAGCGCGCGGGCGAAGCCGGCGGCGCCCGCCTTCGCCATCGAGTACGTCGCCAGACGCGGCTCGCCCACCCGCCCGGCGTCCGAGATGATGTTGACGATCCGGCCCCACGCCTGGTTCTGCATCGTCTCGAGCACAGCGCTCGTGCAGTTCAGCACACCGTACGTGATCACGTTCATGACCCGGTCCCAGGCCGCGCGGTTCTGCTGCACGAAGTAGGGCCCGCCGAAGCCGCCGCCCATCTCCTCGGCCCCGCGCGCCGGGATGCCCGCGTTGTTCACCAGAATGTGCACCGTCCCCCAGGCGTCGATGACGCGGCGCACCATCTCGCGCACCTGCGCCTCGTCGGTCACGTCAGCGGGCGCGGGCATCGCCTCGCCGCCCTTCGACCGGATCTCCGCCGCCACCGACTCCGCGCGCTCGGCGAAGAAGTCGTTCACGGCCACCTTCGCGCCCTCGTCGGCGAGCGTGAGGGCGATGGCGCGGCCGATGCCGCGGCCCGCCCCGGTCACGATGGCCACCTTATCCTTCAGTCCGAGGTCCATCCTTCGCCTCCCGCCGCGCTCTCCAGGAGGCCCCGCCTCAGCGTGGCGCGCGGCTCGTCCCGCCAGCCCGAAGGCTGGCCTTCAGGCGGTCTGCGTGGCTAATACAGCACCTGCTCGACGGTGAGCTCCGCGATCTCCTCGTCGCTCAGGCCCAGGATCTCCTTGCACACCTGATGGGTGTGCTGACCCAGCAGCGGGGCCGGCCAGCGCAGCTTCCCGGGCGTCTTCGACAGCACGAAGGGCGGCCCATCGTAGGCCGTGCGGCCGGCCTCCGGGTGGTCGAGGTAGACGTAGTACCCGCGGGCCTTGAGATGCTCGTCGTAGTCCAGCATCTCGCGGGCGCTCTGCACCACGCCCGCGGGCACGCCGCGCGCCTGGAGGTCGGCCATGAGCTCGTAGGCGTCCTTGTCCGACGTCCATTCGTTGATGCGCTCCTCGAGCTCGGCCTCGTGCTCCTTGCGGCCCAGCAGCGTGGCGAAGCGCTCCTGCTGCGCCCACGCAGGGTTCCCCATCGCCTCGACCAGCGCGCGCCACTCGTCGTCGGTGAAGCAGGCGATGGCGATCCAGCGCTCGAGGGCGACGTCGTTCGGGTCGCCCTCCAGGCGCCTGCAGCGGAAGGCGTTGTGCGGCGCGGCGTAGGGCAGGCCGTTGCCCGACCGGCACTGCACGCGGCCGTTCGCGGTGTAGTCGAAGATCGCGGGGCCGAGCGGCGCGACCGACGATTCGATCTGCGCGCACTCGATCCGCTGGCCCTTCCCGGTGCGGCGCCGGTACCGAAGCGCCGCCAGGATGGCGATGAGCGTGTGCCCGGGGTTGATGACGTAGTCGGGGTAGTTAGTCCCGAGGCCGATCGGCGGCCGCTCGGGGAATCCGGACAGGTGGCTGTAGCCAGTGATGGGCGTGAGGACGGCGCCGAAGCCCAGAAAGTCGCGATGGGGGCCGTCGTAGCCCTGCATGGGCTGGTACACGGCGATAATCTGCGGGTTGATGGCCGACACCTTGTCGTAGGTGAGGCCCCAGCGTTCGATGACCCGCGGCGTGATGTTGGTGAGGAAGACGTCGGCCCAGGCGATGAGCCGCTTGGCGAGCTCCTGGCCCTTTTCGGTGTTCATGTTGAGGGTCAGGCCCAGCTTGCCCGCGTTGTAGTTGTTGAAGTATCCGCTGACGTTGTAACCCGTCTTCCCCTTCGCGAACGGGGCCACCGTGCGCAGGGCGTCGACGTGCGACTCCGATTCGACGCGGACGACGGTGGCGCCGAAGGTGGCGAGGTGCTCGGCGCAGATCGGCCCCGCGCCGAACCACGAGAAGTCAGCGACCTTGATTCCTTCCAGAGGCATCCTGGTCATGCGCGCTCCTCCCCTGTTACACGACGCCCGCCGCCGCGAGCCGCTGGAGGTCCTCCAGGCTCAGGCCCAGCTCGTCCACGTACACCTCGACGTTATGTTCACCGATGGCCGGCGGCCGCCGTCGGATCGCCCACGGCGTCTCGCTGAGCCGGTACGGCGGGCCGGGATACCGCAGCGTCTCGCCCAGCTCCGGATGCTCCACCGGCGTGAGCCACTTCCGGTATTCGAGCTGCGGATTCTTCGCG
>DATLZC010000176.1:0-3132 GCA_035574215.1 Dehalococcoidia bacterium
GCCGGGGTCCTCGTTGCATCGCGAGATGGCGTCGTAGATCTCCCCGGCCATCTCCCACGTCCACGCGTTCAAGCGCTCGGGCCGGTTGAGGGTGATGACGCCTACCCTGCCCCGGCGTTCGAACAGAATCTGCCGGTAGTCCACCGCGCTGGTCATGGCCACCCTCCGTTTCGCGTCCGTGATGGGCCGATGCTACTCCCGCGCAGGCCGCGCGACAAGCGCCGGACGAAGGCGAATTCGTTGACGCCCTGCGCTTCTGGCAAGTACGATCAGAACGAACATCGGTTTCAGGCCGGCGTTTCGCCGGCTACATATCGCATCCGGGAGCCAGATGACGAACAAGACGACGAACGGCGCCGCGCCGGTGGCGGCGTCCTTCGACGAGGCCCTGCTTCGCGAGGCCGTGGCCCGCATGATCGAGGCCATCGGCGAGGACCCGCAGCGCGAAGGGCTCGTCGAGACGCCCCGCCGGGTCGCCCAGATGTACGCGGAGATCTTTTCGGGGCTCGCTGTGGACCCGCGCACGTTCCTCGACGTGGGCTTCGAGGAAGGCCACGACGAGATGGTCATCCTCAAAGACATCCCCTTCTACTCCATGTGCGAGCACCACTTCATGCCGTTCCACGGCGTCGCCCATGTCGGCTACATCCCGGACGGGCGGGTCGTCGGCATCAGCAAGATCGCGCGGGTGGTCGAAGCCTACGCCCGCCGCCCGCAGTTGCAGGAGCGGCTCACCGGGCAGATCGCCGACTGCATCATGGAGTGCCTCCAGCCCGACGGTGTCGCCGTCGTCGTGGAGGCGGAGCACCTCTGCATGACGATGCGCGGCGTCAAGAAGCCGGGGAGCAAGGTGGTCACATCGGCGATGCGTGGGCACTTCCGCCATCGCCAGGTGACGCGAGGCGAGTTCCTCTCGCTCGTGCAGGGAAACCGCTGAATGCCGTTCCAGGTGCTCGAGGAGGAGTTCGGCCGGCTTCAGGCCGAGTGGGAGGGGCTCCTCTCCTTGTGCCCGCGGCCGTCGCCGTTCGTCCACCCGGCGTTCCAGCGCGCCTGGGCCGACGCCTTCCTCGGCGGCGCTGAAGGCCCCGAACCCCTCCTCTGGTCGGTCCGCGAGGGTGAGCGGCTCATCGGCGTCGCATCGCTTCTCGCTCGCGACGGCACGCTCGCGCTCGCCGGGGACCCTTCCGTCTGCGACTACGCCGACCTCGTGTGCACGCCGGGTTACGAAGAGGCGTTCCTCGCCGAGCTGCTCACGCGGGCGCGGGCCAGCTTCGAGGGCGTCGACCTCTGGGGCTTGCAGGAGGATTCGCCGACGCTCTCTGCGCTCGATGGGGCGGCGCGCCGCGCCGGGTTCGACGTCGCCCGCGAGCTCGAGGCCGTCGCGCCGGCCGTGCGTCTCCCCGGCTCGTGGGAGGAGTATCTCGCGGGGCTGTCGAAGAAGGACCGCCACGAGCTCCGGCGCAAGATCCGCCGTTTCGGCGCGCTGGGCGGCGGCGTGCGCGTGCGGGCCGTCACCGGGGGGCCGGAGCTCACCGAGGGCGCCCGCGTCCTGCGGGAGCTTATGGCCATGAGCCGGCAGGACAAACTCGAGTTCCTGCGCCGCCCGCAGATGGAGACGTTCTTCGCGCGCCTCGTCGAGGAGATGGGCGCGGCCGGGCTCATCCGCCTCTACGTGGTGGACCTCGACGGCAAGCCGGTCGCCGCGGTGCTGTGCTTCCTCCTGGCCAACCGCCTGTATATGTACAACAGCGGGTACGACCCGGCTCTGGCCCAGTACTCCGTGGGCCTGGTCTCGAAGGCCGCCGTCATCCAGGACGCCATCGAGCAGGGCTACGAGTGCGTGGACTTCCTGCGGGGCGACGAAAGCTATAAGTACGATCTCGGCGCAACGGACCAGCGCATCTACCGCTGCGTCCTGACCAGGAGATGAGGCCGATGCCTGCGCGCATCGCCGTGCTCAGCATGCACACGTCGCCGCTGGCGCCCCTCGGCGGGGCCGTTTCCGGCGGCATGAACGTGTACGTCCGCGAGCTGAGCCGCACGATGGCCGAACGCGGCTACGCCATCGACGTCTTCACCCGCCGCGAGCGGCTCGACTCGCCCGAGATCGTCGAGACCGAGGGCGGCGTCCGCGTGGCGCACATCGCCGCGGGGCCGGCCGCCCCGATGGAGAAGGAGGCGCTCACAGCCTATGTCGACGCCTTCGCGGCCGGCATCGACGCCTTCGCGCGGGCGCACGGGCTGCGTTACGACCTCATCCACAGCCACTACTGGCTCTCGGGCCTCGCCGGCGGCGCCCTGCAGACGGCGTGGGGCGTGCCGCATGTCGTGATGTTCCACACGCTGGGCGAAGCCAAGAATCGCGCCCGCCCGACGGAGCGCGAACCTCTCGAGCGCATCGCCGCCGAGCGCCTCGTCGCTCGCACCGCCGACCGCATCGTCGTGGCCACGTCGCACGAGCGCGACTTGCTGGCGCAGCGCTACGGGGCGCGGCCCGAGGACATCGACGTCGTGCCGTGCGGGGTCGACCTCGACGTGTTCCAGCCGCTCGACAAGGAAGCCGCCCGGCGGCAGCTCGGCCTCGCCGACGACGAGCGGATCATCCTGTTCGTGGGACGCATCGAGCCCCTGAAGGGCATCGACATTCTCATCAGCGCGGCGGCGCAGCTCCACGAAGAGGCCGATTTCTTCCACGCGGTCATCGTGGGCGGCGACGCCCGCGCCGAGACGCGCGTCCGCGAGCTCAAATCGCTGGCCACGAGCCTGGGCGTCGAGCACCACGTGAGCTTCGTCGGTCCGGTCGACCACGAGCGGCTGCCGCTGTACTACAGCGCCGCCGACGTCTGCGTGGTGCCGTCGTTCTACGAGAGCTTCGGGCTCGTCGCCGTCGAAGCGATGGCATGCGGCACGCCCGTCGTCGCATCCCGCGTGGGCGGCCTGGTGACGACGGTGCGCGACGGCGAGACCGGGTATCTCGTGCCCTGGCGGTGTCCGGAGCCCTTCGCCGAACGCCTGGACCTGCTGCTCCGCAACGACGAGCTGCGGGCGTCCCTGGGCGGCGCCGCGCGCGAGGCCGTCCAGCGCTTCCGCTGGAGCAACGTCGCCGAGGCGATGGACGGAATCTACAGCCGG
>DATLZC010000177.1:0-7264 GCA_035574215.1 Dehalococcoidia bacterium
GTGCGCATCGTCGTGCACCCGGCCTGGCGCAACCGGGGGCTGGGCAGCACCATCCTGAAGGAGCTGTGCGACATCGCCGCTGAGGCCGACATCGAGAAAGTGATGAGCGAGCTCGTCGAAGACGAGAAGGACGCCATCGACGCGATGGAGCGCCTCGGCTTCGTTCGCTCGGCCGTCATCCCCGACCTGGTGCGCGACATGCACGGCCGGCCTCGCAACGTCGTCGTGCTGACGCTGCCGCTGGGCAAGTACTGGCAGTGGGCCCAGTGGTGAGGCCCTTCGGCCCTTTGACTCCGCGGTATAATTAGGGTGGAAGGAGGTGAGGGGTGTGTACCGGGTTGGTGACACTCGGACCCGGCGCCCCGACCCGTAACCCGCCTAAAAGGTAACGCTCGAAGGCGCGGAGTGCGGGCGGAGGACCCGGCTCCGGGAGGGACCCCGGAGACGAGGCGACGCCCCCTCGGTCTTGGTGAGACCGGAAGCGGGCCAAGGCGAAGGGCGCCGGAGAGCGACAATTGAATACGGGCTCACGTGGCAGGCCGCGGGCGAACAGCCCGGGGCCTGCGTGTATTCTGGGAAGGATACGATCAGCTCTCGCCGCCCCGCGGTCGCCACCTCAGGTCGGGCTTGCGCGCGGCGGTCGCTTCGTCCAAACGGCGCAAGGGCGCCCGCACCGGCGCCTCGCGTAGCAGCTCGGGCGACTCCTCGGCCTCGCGCGCGATGGCCAGCATCGCGTCGCAGAAGGCGTCCAGCGTCTCCAGGCTCTCGGTCTCCGTCGGCTCGATCATTAGCGCCTCGTCGACGATGAGCGGGAAGTACACCGTCGGCGGGTGGAACCCGTAATCGATAAGGCGCTTGGCGATGTCGAGCGTTCGCACCCCCTTCGCGCGTTGCCGCGACCCCGAGAAGACCACCTCGTGCATGCATCGGCGCTCGTACGGGAGCCGGTACGGGCCGGCGAGCCGCGCCTGCACATAGTTCGCGTTCAGCACAGCCGCGTCGCTGACCTCCCGCAGCCCGTCGGCGCCCAGCGAGCGGATGTACGCGTACGCCCGCACCAGGACGCCGAAGTTCCCCTGAAACGAACCGATTCGTCCGACGCTCCGCTCGGGCCGGTAGCGTTCGAAGCGGTCGCCCACGCGTCGCACATGCGGCGTCGGCAGGAAGGGGGCGAGCGCCTCCTTGACGCAGATGGGCCCCGCGCCGGGTCCGCCGCCGCCGTGTGGGGTGCTGAAGGTCTTGTGGAGATTGAGATGGAGCAGATCGAACCCGAGGTCGCCGGGCTTCACCTGACCCAGCATCGCGTTCATGTTCGCTCCGTCCCCGTACAGCAGCGCGCCGTGCTCGTGCAGGAGGTCTGCGATACGGGTGATGTTCCGGTCGAAGAGCCCGAGCGTGCTGGGCAGCGTCACCATGGCGGCGGCGACCCGGCCCTTCGTGTCATCCTTCAGCGACGCTTCGAGCGCTCGGAGGTCCATGTTTCCTTCGGCGTCCGACGGGATGCTCTCGACGGCGAATCCCGCCATGGCCGCTGTCGCCGGATTCGTCCCGTGGGCCGAGTCGGGGACGAGGACGCGACGCTGCTTCGGCGGCTGCTCTCCCGGCGCCAGCCCTTCGTACCAGTCCAGATACGCGCGGACCAGCAGGATGCTCGTGAGCTCTCCGTGGGCGCCGGCGGCCGGCGCCAGCGACACCGCCGCCATGCCCGTGATCTCGGCGAGCCACTGCTGCAACGTCCACATCAGCTCCAGGGCGCCCTGCACCGTCGCGTCGTCCTGCTCCGGATGCAGGTCGGCGAACCCGGGAAGCGCCGCCAGGGCGTCGTTCACCTTCGGGTTGTACTTCATGGTGCACGAGCCGAGGGGATAGAAGTGCGTGTCCACGGCCCAGTTGCGCTGCGACAGGCGCGTGAAGTACCGCACCACATCGAGCTGCGACATCTCCGGGAGCGTCAGGTCGTCGCGCCGCAACGCCTCCGGCAGCGGCGCTTCCGGCACATCGAGCGTGGGCAACGAGACCCCCGTCCTCCCGGGACGCGAGAGGTCGAACGAGAGCAGCGCCCCCGGATCCGCGTCGTAGGCGCGCCCCGCGGCAGAGGTCGCGGCGTCCACCTGAACGGACTCCATCGTCAGATCTCCCTCAGCGCCTCGACCAGCGCGTCGATCTCGTCCCTGGTGTTGAGCTCCGTGACGGCGAGCAGCATAGCGTGCTCGGGAGCGCCTTCGACGCTCGCGAGCGGCGAACCGTCGACCGTGGGCGACACGTCGAGACCGCCGAGAATCCCCCGCTCGAGCAGGCGGCCGTTGATCTCCCTCACCGGGCGCGGGCAGGCGACCGCGAATTCGTTGAAGAAGGGCCCGTCGAACACCATGCGAAAGCCCGGAAGCTCCGCGATCCGTTCGGCGGTGTAGTGGGCCTTGTGGTAACAGAGCTCCGCCATTCGCCGCAGTCCCTGCTTTCCCAGCAGGCACACCGTCACCGCGAACGCCAGCGCTATGAGTTGTTGGCTTGTGCAGATGTTGGAGGTGGCGCGCTCGCGCCGGATGTGCTGCTCGCGTGTTTGCAGCGTGAGCACATACCCCGTGCGGCCCTCGAGATCGCGCGTGCGGCCCACGATGCGGCCCGGCATGTGGCGCAGGAGCTCCTGACGGCAAGCGAACAGGCCTACGTAGGGTCCGCCGAAGCTGAGCGGCGCGCCCAGCGCCTGTCCCTCGCCGACGACGATGTCCGCCCCGTACGCGCCGGGTGGACGCACCAGCCCGAGCGACACCGGCGACGCCGACACCACGTACAGCGCCCTGACCGCGTGCGCCGCCCGTCCCCAGGCGTCGGTCGCCGGCGACAGCCGCCCGAAGTAATCCGGCTGTTGGACGGCGAGACAGGCGTGCTCCTGTGTGACGGCGCCCGATTCGAGCCCGTCGTCGTCCACGAGGTCGATAGCGTATCCCCTACCGGACGCGTACGTCCGCAGCGTCTCGATGGCCCTCGGGTTCACCCACCGTGAGACGGCGACGCGCCGGCGTCCGGTCACCGCGCAGGCCATGAGGCACGCCTCCGCCAGCGCGCTCGCGCCGTCGTACATCCCTGCGTTCGCCACGTCCATCCCGGTGAGCTCGCAGACGATGGACTGGAACTCGAAGATACCCTGAAGCGTGCCCTGACTCACTTCGGGCTGGTACGGCGTGTACGACGTGGCGAACTCGCCTCGCGACACGATGGCGGAGACGGCCGCCGGCACGAAGTGCCGGTAGGCGCCCCCTCCACGGAAGCACGCGAGCTCCCCCGCCGTTCGGTTCTTCGCGGCGAGCGCTGCGAGTTCGCGCGCCAGCTCGGGCTCGGACAGCGGCGGCGGCAGGTCGAGGCGAGGCCGGCGGTGTTCAGCCGGGATGTCGGCGAACAGCTCCTCGACCGACGAGACGCCGATGGCGCGGAGCATCCGCTCGCGGTCGGCGTCGGTCGCGGGCAGGTACGGGTGCGGCATGCGTGGAACCTTCGAACCCTGCAGGCCTGGAACGCCGTTCGAGGGCTGCAGGGCTCCAACGTTCGTCATGCGGATCAGCGCCCCGCGCCGAGCTCCTGTTCGACGTAGGCGGCGTAGTCCACGGCGGTGAGCAGGTGTTCGAGCTCCTCCCGCCGGTCCATCCGGACCCGGATGAGCCAGCCGGCGCCGTAGGGGTCTTCGTTGACCCGCTCCGGGTGGTCGCTGAGTTCGGGATTGACCTCGACCACTTCGCCCGACACGGGCGAATACAGGTCCGATACCGTCTTCACAGACTCGATTTCACCCATCTTCTCGAACTGGGTCACACGCGCGCCGACGGCCGGCAGGTCGACGTACACGACGTCGCCGAGCTGGTCCTGCGCGTAGTCGGTGACACCGACGACCGCGACGCCGTCCTCGGTGCGCACCCATTCGTGTTCCTTCGTGTACAGGAGGTCCTGGGGATACTCCACGGCGGAATCCTCTCACGCCTCGGCCGACTCGGCCGCGGACCGGTAGAACGGCCGCGCGACGACGTCGACCGGCAAGAGACGGCCACGGACATCGACGGCCAGCTCCGTCCCGACGCGGGCCAGCTCGACGGGGAGATACGCCATGCCGATGCTGACGCCGAGCGTGGGGGAATAGCCGCCGCTGGTGACTGTACCCACCGTGCGCCCGCCGTGCAACACGGGCTGGCCCCGGCGCATAACGCCGCGCTCCCTCGCCCGGAGGTGGGCCAGGCGGCGCCGGACGCCCGCCTCCTTCAGCCGGAGCAGCGCCTCCCTGCCCGTGAACGGCGCTCCGTCGCCGAACGACACGACCCAGCCCAGTCCCGCTTCGAACGGGTTCGTCGTTTCGTCGATGTCCTGCCCCCAGAGCGGGAGCGCCGCTTCCAGCCGCAGGATGTCGCGGGCACCCAGTCCGCAGGGAACGACGCCCTCGGCGACGAGACGTGTCCACAGATGGCGGCCCGCGTCCGCGCTCGTGACGAGCTCGACGCCCTCCTCCCCCGTGTATCCGGTCCGCGAGACGAACAGCTTCACGCCCCGATAGGGCAGCTCGTGGCACGCGCGGCGTTCGAGCCGCACCGCCTCGGGGCCCACGACGCGAGCGGCCAGCTCCCTCGCCTTCGGCCCCTGCACCGCGAGCATCACGGTCTCGGCCTGGCGGTCGAGCAGCTCGGCCTCCCATCCGGCCTGCAGCAATGAGCCGAGACGGTCGCGATCGCGTTCGGCGTTGACGGCGTTTCCGACGACGAGCAGGCGGACCGCATCGAGCCGGTAGACGTACGGATCGTCGAGAATGCCGCCCTCCTCGTTGCACATGAGGGTGTAGTGACCGCGGCCTTCAGGTAGCGACGTTACGTCGTAGGTCACCGCGGCCCGGACGAGGCGCGCGGCGTCGGCCCCGACCACGAACAGCCGGCCCATGTGGGAGACATCGAAGACGCCGGCATGCTCGCGGACGGCGCGGGTCTCGTCGACGATACCCCGCTCGTACTGGAGGGGCATCTCCCACCCCGCAAACGGCGTCATGCGCGCCGACAGCGCGGTGTGGAGGTCGTACAGGGCGGTGCGGCGCAGGCTCTCGGGGGGCGACGTCATTGCGTGCCCGCCGAAGCTTCCGAGGGCCGCTCGGGCACGCTCGGCGTGACGTCGACCCAGCGGCGCTTGCCATCGTCGGTTCGGGTCATCCGTCCCAGGCCCGGAAACGGACAGTGCACCGCCACGATGAGCGCCCGCCGCTCGATGGCCTCTTCGACGATCCGCTTTTTCGTCTCCATGGAGACCAGGGGAAGGATGTCGAACGCCGAGACCCACGCGGTCCGCTCGAGCTGCACCCGAGTCTGAACCATGTCGCCGATGTAGATCGCGGTCTCACCACCAGACGTGATGACCACGCTCGCGTGGTCGGCCGTATGCCCCTGCGTGGGGATGATGGTCACATCGTCGGTCACACGGCGCTCCCCGTCGACGAGCTCGACCACGCCCGCCTCCTCCAACGGCAACAGGTTCTCGGGAAGATACGTCGCGCGCGTGCGCTCGTTCGGGTGCGTCGCCGCCTCCCATTCGCCCCGCTGGATGAGGTAGGTCGCCCGGGGAAAGGTCGGCGCCCACCTCTCCTCGTCGACCTTTCGCGTGTTCCACCCGCAGTGGTCGGCGTGCAGATGGGTGTTGATGACGATGTCGATGTCCTCCGGGGCCACGCCGAGCGTCGCCAGGGCGGCGAGAAGATTGCCCTCTTCCAGAGGGCTGCTCGCGCCACGCACGCGCTCCTTTTCGCCGACGCCCGTCTCGATGAGGATGCGCTTGCCCCGCGATTCGAGGTACAGGCAGTTCAGGCCCAGGGACATCCGATGGCGCTCGTCCAGCGGGCCGGCGTACGGCTCCCACATCACCCTGGGGACGACGCCGAACACCGCGCCGGCGTCCTGAAAGTAGACGCCGTCGCTCACGACGTGCAGCGTCAGATGCCCGAGCCGGTGGGACGCGACGCGCTGCATGGCCTCGCGTCTACGGTACGGGCGCACGCGCGCTCCGTCAACGCGACGCTACAGCGCCTGCCATGTGCGGCGCCCCTCGACGCGGACCACCCGCCCGAAATTCGGCGGCCTGAAGTGTCCCGCCGCGACCAGCATCCGCTCCTGTTCGATGCGCGCGAACAGCTTCTCCCGATTCTCGATGGCGAGCGCCGGGTTGGTGTCGAAGACGTCCTTCCACCCCGTTTCCCCGACCTGCACGGGGTGGTGGGCCACGTCGCCGAGGATCACGCCGAACTCGCCCGCCGAGGCGATGCCGATGCTGATATGCCCCGGCGTATGCCCGGGCGTCGCGATGATACGCAGCTCGTCTGTGATGGCGTGCTCCGAATTCAGGTCGACCAGATCGAGGACGCCCGCGGCCTCCAGCGGGCGGAGCGCGGTGTCCAGATACGGCGTCTGGGCCGCGACCTCCGGCGAGGTCCAGTGTTCCCACTCCTGCCGCGTGGTGAGGTATCGGGCCTTCGGGAAGAGCGGCGTGTACCGGTCCCCGTCCTTTTTGGTGTTCCAGCCGACATGGTCCATGTGCAGATGCGTCAGGACCACGTGGTCGACGGCATCGGGCGACACTCCCTCCTCGCGCAGGATGTCCGGGAGTCGTCCCGCCGGGACGAACCCCTGGGCCACGGGGCCGATGCCCGTATCCACCATGATCGTCTTGCCCGCAGACCACACGACGAAGCAGCCGACGTTCACGGTGAACCGGTCGCCGAGGTCGTACAGATGGCGATAGCGGTCGAGGTCGGCCTTCGGCGTCTCCGGAAACAGGAACGAGGGCTCGGCCGGGAACGACGAGTCGCTGATGGAGAGGATTTCCACGTTGCCGATGCGAAGGCGATTGGCGGAAGACACGGCGTATCCCCCTTTATGCGCAGGCGTGTCGGAATGCGGGCGACTGCCAGGAAGGGGACCGTCGCCTATCCTACGCGCGCCACGCGAATAGGGGAACCCCGTGGATGTCAACCTGCCAGACGTCGGTCGAGCTTGCGGTCGCGCTCGAACGACGGCGGCTCGCCGAGACCGCGAAAGCGGATGACGACGCTCGGCCAATCCGCCGCGACGCCCGTCGTCAGCACCTGGCGCAGCTCACCGTTGGGCAGCTCCACGAAGTAGAACTCGTGCGGTTCGAGCGGCCGCGCCACGTCGGAGCATTCGACCGTCCCGTACCAGATGCGCCCGTCCTTGCTCACGGCGATGCGCATGCGCCCGGAACCGAGCAGCATGTACCCCTGCCCGAGAAT
>DATLZC010000178.1:0-2090 GCA_035574215.1 Dehalococcoidia bacterium
ACGTGGCGATGGTTTTCACGGGGGTCCGTCACTTCAAGCACTGAGATCGGGAGTCGCGATGCCTGTCCGCACGCCCGCGAGCATCATGGACCTGGACGAGATCGTCGCCCGGCTCGAGCCGGAAGAGCGCTTCCTGTTCGAGCGGGTGCTGCACGTCTCGGTCACGTACGGGCGGCTGGTGCCTCCGCCGACCATGATTCCGTGGATCGAGCGGCAGTTCGGCTCGGTCGAGCCCGTCATCAACCAGAAGATCATCAAGGTCACGAACCTGGTGACGCTGGAAGGCGTGCTGTTCAACCGCCTGCGGTCCAGCCGGCCGATCTGGCGCCAGGAGGTCGATCTCGAGGCGGAGCTCGCGCGGCTGAATCACGAAGACCCGCTCCTCCGCCCTGAGGAGCTGACGCCGGAGGACCTCTTCGGGCGGGTGCGCGGCGCCCACTCCATTACGGCGAGCAACGTCGCCAAGTTCGACGGGCATCACGGCCTCATCGTCTTCGACGAACCGCATCCGCTGCGCTTCACCCGCGAGCGGCTCCACGACTACATCGACACGGCGCGCCGGTGGGCGGACCTGGCCCACGCGCAGGACCCCGAGGCCCGCTATTTCTTCTTCCTGTGGAACTGCCTGTGGCGCGCCGGGGCGTCCCTGTTGCATGGCCACGCGCAGATGATGCTCGGGCGGGACATGCACTACGCGAAGGTGGAATCGCTCCGCCGGGCGGCGCTGCTGTACGAAGCGCACCATCGCTCGAACTACTTCGATGACCTCTATCACGCGCACCAGGTGGTCGGCGCCGCCTTCGAGAAGGAGGGGGTGCGTGTCCTCGCGAACCTGACCCCCATCAAAGAGCACGAGGTCCTGCTCATGGCCCCCGAGCTGAACGACTCGCTCAAGGACCGGACCTACGAAGTGCTCGAGACGTTCCGCGACGACCTCAAGATCAGCGCCTTCAACCTCGTGATCTACATGCCCCCCATCGAGCCCACCGGCGAGAACTGGGAGAGCTTCCCGGTGATCGTCCGCATCGTCGACCGGGGCGACCCTACGGCCCGCACCAACGACATCGGGGCCATGGAGCTGTACGCGGCGAGCGTCGTCGCGAGCGACCCGCTGGAGCTCGCCCGGCGTCTCCGCAAGAAGCTCGGCGGGTGACGTTCCCCTGGCGCCCGCCCCGGCGAGGGCATACCATGGCCCTCGATGAAGTCGTTCGACGTCGTCATCCCCGTATACAACGAGGAACGCATCCTCGCGCAGAGCGTCGAGACCCTCCGCTCCTTCCTACGCGAATCCTTCCCTTACCGGTGGCGCATCGTCATCGCCGATAACGCGTCGACGGACGGCACGCTCGGCATCGCCGAGGAGCTCGCCCGGCGGGCTCCGGACGAGGTGCGCGTCCTTCACCTGGACGAGAAGGGCCGCGGCCGGGCCCTCAAGCGCGCGTGGCTCGACTCCGACGCCGACGCGATGGGGTACATGGACGTGGACCTCTCGACGGACATCGCGAAGACGGTCGACCTCGCCCGGGCGGTCCTGGACGAGGGCTACGACCTGGCGTACGGCTCGCGCCTGGCGCGTGGAGCGGAGACGACGCGTTCGCTCAAGCGGGAGATCGTCTCGCGGGGCAACATGGCGGTCATCAAAGCGCTGTTTTTGGTGCGGTTCTCGGACGCGCAGTGCGGCTTCAAGGCGATCACTCGGGAGGCCGCCCGGGCGCTGCTGCCGCTGGTGCGGGACACGTACTGGTTCTTCGACACAGAGCTGCTCATCAAGGCGGAGAAGGCGGGGTACCGGCTCAAAGAGATCCCGGTGCGCTGGCAGGAAGACCCGGACACGCGGGTGAAGCTGGTTCAGGATATCGCGAAGCAGCTTCGGGGCCTGCTCCGGGTGCGATTCGAACGCATCCCTCGGCGGGAGGAGCTGGTCTCGACGTAACGATGGGCTGGACGGCGGTTCGGGGCGGAGTGCTTGAAATGCTTCACGGTTACCTTGACACTAGATCGAGGCGATGATAGCCTCTGGCCGATTGCTAAGCCGTTCACAAACGGCGAAGCTCCCCCGGGTCGTCGGTGTGGCTCTTTCCGGAACGAGG
>DATLZC010000179.1:0-2988 GCA_035574215.1 Dehalococcoidia bacterium
TGGCCGTAAGACCACGACGACGTGAGCCGCCTGCGCCGACGCGCGAGCTGCGCGTGAACGAGCGCATCCGGGCTCGAGAGGTCCTGGTCATCGACGAACACGGGGAGCGCCTGGGCGTGATGAGCGTCCCTGAAGCGCTCAGCCGTGCGCGCGAGGCGGGGCTCGACCTGGTCGAAGTGGCGCCCAACGTCATCCCTCCCGTCTGCCGCATCCTCGACTACGGGCGCTTCAAGTACGAGCAGGCGAAGAAGGAGCGCGAGTCGAAGAAGCACGCGCGGCACTCCGAGCTTCGCGAGGTGCGCTTCAAGCCCAAGATCGGCGCGCACGACATCGAAGCCAAGGCCAAAAAGGCCGAGGAGTTTCTGCGCGAAGGCGACAAGGTGAAGATGTCGGTCATGTTCCGGGGCCGGGAGATCACCCACCCGGACATCGGACGGGACCTCCTGATCCGGCTGGCGGAACGGCTCAAGGACGTCGGATTCGTCGAGAAGCCGCCGACGATGGAGGGCCGGTTCATGAACATGATCCTGGCGCCGGGGCCCGCGAAGAAGCGCGAGCAGTCAGCGGCGCCGGGAACGCAGACAGCGGCGGAGAGCGTGGGCAGTGCCTAAGATCAAAACGCACAAGGGCACGGCGAAGCGATTCAAGATTACCGGCACAGGCAAGATCCTGCGCCGGAAGGGCTACATCAGCCACAACCGCCGGAAGATGGCGCCCCGCACGAAGCGCCTCATCGACGAGATGCTGCCTGTGAGCCCTTCCGAAGCCAAGAACATCCGCCGGCTCTTGCCGTACGCCTGAGGAGCCAACACCGTGAGTCGAGTCAAACGAGGCGTCACCGCGCGCGCCCGGCACAAGAAGATCGTGGCCATGGCCAAGGGCCACAAGGGCCAGCGCCACCGCATCTTCCGGCGCGCCAACGAATCGGTCATGCACGCCCTGCGCTACGCCTACTTCCACCGGCGCGAGCGGAAGGGTGACCTGCGCCGGCTGTGGATCGCCCGCATCAACGCCGCGGCGCGCCTCGAGGGCCTGTCGTACAGCCGCCTGATGGACGGCCTCCACAAGGCGGGCGTCGCCATCGACCGGAAGGCCCTCGCCGACATCGCCGTCCGCGACCCCATCGCGTTCGGCGCCGTCGTCGCCCGGGCCAAGGCCGCGCTCGGCGTCTAGCCCGCGCTGACTGCATGACGACAACAAGGCCACGCGCGAGCGTGGCCTTCCTGCGTCTCGACGGGCGGCGCCGCCTACTCCAGCAGGATGACGTCGATCTCGTCGCCGGGGCGCACTTCGGGCACCTCCTCGGGTACGACGGCCAGGCCGTTGGCGAAGGCCATCGATGTGAGGATGCCGGACCCCTGAGGCCCGGTGAGCGCGGCGTGGTAGCGGCCGTCCTTCCGTGTGACGATGACCCGGGCGAACACGCGACGGCCGTCGGTGTTGACGATGCGCTCCTCGGCGATGGCGCGGACCCGCTGACGGTCCCAGTCGCTGCGGCCCATCATCTTGAAGATGGCGGGCCGGCCGAAGAGCTCGAACGAGACCATCGAGCTCACCGGGTTGCCCGGTAGGCCCAGATGGGGCACCCGCCGGCCGTCGGGGGCCCGAAAGGCGCCGAACGCGAGCGGCTTGCCTGGCTTCATGCGCACCGTCCAGAAGTCGACCTCGCCCTCCCGGGCGAGCACGTCCTTCACGACGTCGTAGTCGCCCCGCGAGACACCGGCCGAGGTCACGAGCATGTCCGCGGAAAGCCCTTCCCGGACCTTCGCTGTGAGATCCTCCACGGTGTCCCGGGCGATGCCCAGAAGACGCGGGATCGCCCCGCACTCGACGACCATCGCCGCGACGCTGTAGGCGTTGGCGTCGTAGATCTGCCCCGGCCCCAGCGGCCGGCCGGGCTCCACGACCTCGTCGCCCGTCGAGAGGATGGCGACGACCGGGCGCCTGATGACCCGCACCGTGGCGCGGCCCAGCGACGCCAGCACGCCGATCTGCGCGGCGCGGAGCGTCTGCCCCTCGCGCAGGATGACCTGCCCCCGGCCGACGTCCTCCCCCGCCCGCCGCACGTTGGCCCCGGGCTTCGCCTCCTTGAGCACGCCCACGACCTCGCGCGCCTTGGTGAACTTCCCGAAGGCATGCCCCTCGGGCTCGTCGGTCTCCTCGAACGGGACGACGGCGTCCGCCCCCCGGGGCATCGGGGCCCCGGTCATGATGCGGATGGCGCAGCCCGGCGGGAGCTCGCCCTTGTACACGTAGCCCGCCGCCAGCTCGCCGACGACCCGCAACGTCACCGGCCGCTCGGGCGACGCGCCGCGCGTGTCCTCGGCCCGGACGGCGTAGCCGTCCATCGCCGTGTTGTCGTGCGGCGGAATGTCGAAGCCGGCGCGGACGTCCTCGGCCAGCGCCTGTCCGAGCGCGTCGAGCACCGGCCGCTCCTCGGCGTCGAGCCGGTCGACGTACGACAGAATGCGCTCGAGCGCTTCTTCGACCGAGATCATGAGGCGGGGCTTCCTCCTCTCAGCCCAGGCGGACCGAGAGACACGTGGTGGTCCGCTGGACCCCTTCGACGCGCTGGATAGCGTCGGTGATGCACGTCCCGAGCTTGTCCAGGTCGTCCGCCTCGAGCTGGACGATGACGTCGAACGGCCCGGTCACGGTGTCGACCGACAACACCTTGGCGTCGGGCCGCCGGATTCCCTGAATCGCGTCGGCGACGGCCTTGGCCTTGCCGACCTCCGCCTCGATGAGCACGTAACCACGAACCGCCATCGCGTTCCTCCTCCCGTGGGCTGCAGCCATGATAGACGGCGAGCCGCGCGCGGGGAAACCTGCGCTTGCCGCTCGAACCCGGCCGTTCCTATACTGCGCCCGCCGGAGGCGGAGGTATCCGCCCGGGTGACGACCCCGCCCGAATCCGCAGACGCTGAGCCGATGACCACGCAGACGACCCTCGAGGAGCTCTCTCAGGCCGCGCATCGCGAGCTCGCC
>DATLZC010000180.1:0-6277 GCA_035574215.1 Dehalococcoidia bacterium
TCCTTGGCAAGGAGGTGCTCTACCGCTGAGCCACTTCCGCGAAGCGGCACCAGTATACGCCCGTCGGCGGGCCCCTTCAATCGCCCTTCCCGCAGCGGGGGTCAGGCCGCTTCGGCGGCGTCGGCGGACCACGCGGCGATATGCCCGCCGCCGGCCTGCTTGGCGCGGTACATCGCCTTGTCCGCGCGCACGCAGAGCGCGTCGAAGGTCGTGGCGTCGGCGGGAAAGGCGGCCACGCCCACGCTCACGGTGAAGTGCGGGACGCCGTCACCTGCGCCGTCGAGGGCGCCAGCTACGGTAGCGGCGTACTCGATGGCGCCGGATGCTCCTCTGCCGAAGAGCGCCACCTCGAATTCGTCGCCTCCACGGCGGCTCACGACGTCGGCGCCGGTCGCGGCAGCGCTCAGGGCGTGCGCGAGCCGCTGCAGCACTACGTCTCCGGTGTCGTGGCCGTGCCGATCGTTCAACGCCTTGAAGCCATCGACGTCGAAGAGCAGGACGGCGAAGGGCAGCGCGCGTTCCGACGCTTCACCGAACCGCTGCGCCATGCGCTCCCGCCCGGCCCGGCGGTTCCAGATGCCGGTCAAGGGGTCGCGGTCCGCGAGCTCGCGCAGGCGCTCGGTGAGGTCGGCGAGCCTGCGGTTCGATTCCTCGAGCTCGCGGGTGCGCTCCCGGACCCGCGCCTCGAGCTGGAGGTTCGCCTCGCGAAGGGCCTCGCTGGCCCGTGCGGCCTCCGCCTGGGCGCGCAACGCCGCGTCGCGCTCGCGGCGCAGTTGGTGTCCGACCCAGTTCACCCAGAGATAGACGGTGTAGAACACGCCCGCCGACAACAGGATCGTCGTGGCCACGAAGCGCGGGTCACGATACCGGAGCGGATTTTCCGGGAACACGGGATGATGCGGGACCACGCCCGTGGCCTCGAGCAGGATCAGGGCGACGAACGCGCCCGCGTCGCAGGTGGTGAAGACGAGGCCGCGCTTCAGGTCGAGGAAGGTGTTCGCGAAGATGAGCCCGTACATGTACGCGAAGCTGCCCAGCCACGAGAGGGTGCCGAGGAAGTACACCATCGTCGTGTGCACCACGATCTCGACGGCGAGCATGCCGTAGCTGGCGGCGACGATGCTCCTCGCCGAGGGAAGCCGGGCCACCAGGCCCAGGTACCCCAGGAAGAAGGCGTTCTCGAGGGCCATCAGGATGAGGAATTCGACGGGCAGGGGCATGCGGAGAGCCCACAGCAGTCCCCAGAACGCCATGAAAAGGGAGATGAGGACGATGCGGGCCAGCGCCTGCTCGTACTGTTCGGCCCGCACTCGGTCGATGACGCCGGACTGGACGCGTTCCACGCCCGTTCCTCCGGGTCGCGCGCGTCATCCCGACGTTGGCCGCATCCTTTGCGCTGATCGAGCGCGCCCCTGTAGAGGTTCGGCGGGCCGGGGCTCGGGCTGGAGGGCTGGCCGAGGGCGCCGGGGAATCGCTAGTCCCGGTACTGCCCTTCGAGCAGCGCCCGAATCTCGCGGACCGTCTCGAGACGCCACCCGGCCCAGACGGGGCCGCGCTGGAACGCGATGTACTCGTCGCGGGCCTCTTCCCGCGAGCGGCCCTCGAAGATGGCCCGTAGCAGGTGCATCTCGTCGTTCGCCTTCTGCGGCCGCTCGATCCAGTGCGCGATGTACCGCAGGTCGCGGGTGTAGAAGACGAAGACGGGGATGGACTCGAACTCGCCCCGGTTCAGGAACTCGGCCATGATGTCCTTGTTGCGGTCCCGGAAGAAGATTCGGAGCTCCATGCCGGTGGCGTGAGCGAGCTTCGCCATGACCGGCAGGCCGCGGAACACGTCCGGGCACCAGTCCTCGCCGATGGCGAGGCACCTCGCGGGCCCGTCCGGGCGCGCGACGAGGGCGCGGATGGCCTCCACGTCTTCGGACGGCAGGGCGGTCTCGTCGTAGTTCTCCTGGAAGCGGGCCTGGTTCTTCTCGATGGCCTGCATCCACTGCTCCCACGTGAGCCCCTGCGCGTAGCGCTCGGGCGTGACAACGCTGGTCGACGGTCGGGTCATGGTGGTCTCCTCTTCGCGGGCTGTGGAGCTCAGTGTACCGCGCGCTCGCGTTCGGCGTCCTTCGCCTGTCGCCACAGCGCGAGGAGCTCGTCGAGGGTGAACGAATCGAGGGCGCGCCCCTGCGCCGACGCGAGCGCCTCCATGCGGGCGAAACGCCCGCGGAACTTGCGTGTAGCGAGGCGCAGCGCTTCTTCCGCGTCGACGTCGAGCCGGCGCGCGAGCGACGTCAGCGCGAAGAGGAGGTCGCCGAACTCCTCGAGGCGCTCCGCGGGCGAGCGGGTCGCCGCGAGCTCGCCAAGCTCTTCGTCGATCTTGTCCAGGATGTCGCGGGCCTCCTGCCATTCGAAGCCGGCGCGGGCCGCGCGGGCGAGGAGCGACTGCGCCTGCGCCAGCGCGGGCATCGAGAGCGGCACCGCGTCCAGCAGGTGGCCGACGCCGCGTTCGCGGCGCTTGATGGCCTCCCAGTTCACAGCCACCTCCGCCGCCGACTCGACCTGGACTTCGCCGAAGACGTGCGGGTGGCGCCGGACGAGCTTGGTCGCGATCTGGCTCGTGACGTCTTCGAAGCGGAACTCACCCTGCTCTTCCGCGATCTCGACGTGCAGCAGAATCTGCAACATCAGGTCGCCGAGCTCCTCGGAAAGCGCGCGGACGTTCCCCTCGTCCAGCGCCGCCAGCGTCTCGTACGCCTCTTCGAGGAGGTAGCCTTTGAGCGAGGCGTGCGTCTGCTGCCGGTCCCAGGGGCACTTCCGGCGCAACTGACCGACGACCCAGCGCAGCCCCGAGAACGTGCGTGCGTCGTCCACCGGCTCCAGTGGCGGGAGCGTCAGCGCCGACGGGCCAGCCTCCGGGGCGGCCTCGGCGAGGGCCGACCAGCGGATCTCGGTGGCGTGCCCGAACCGGACGACGGCGCAACGTGCGTCCGGAGGGTACACGCGGGTGAGGGCCTCGACGGCGTGGCGAGCGTGCTCGGCCTCGAGGGCGGTGACGACGAGCGGACGCTGCGGCTGGAGCAGGGGAAGCGCGTCCGCGACGGCGCGGGCGGGGAGCGTCTGGACGCCCGCTGCCGCGGTCAGGCCGGCCTCCGCGAGCGCCGCGGCCGCGAGGCTCGGGCCCGGCAAGATCCGCACGGGCAGGCCTCGGGCCCGGAGGGTCGCGGCGGCGTCCGCGGCCACGGGGTCGTCGAGCAGGGGATCGCCTGCGGCTGCGAACACGGCGCCCCGGGTTCGGCGGGCGAGCCGCGCGAGGTGGGCGAGCGCCGAACGATGGTCGGATTCGAGGACGCGGTATCGCGGGCCCTCTGGGAGCCGGAATCGCTCGAGCGTCGCCTGGTCGCGCAGCCAGACCTCCGGGGCCGAGAGAAGCACGTCGAGGGCGTCGCGGGTGAGGCTGCCCGGCCCGCCCGGGCCGAGCCCCACGATGGTGAGCCCGCCGGGAAGACGGCGGGCGCGTTCGGCTTCGCTCACGAGGGCATTATAGGGCTGAGGCGGGTCCGTTTCGATGCGCCGGGGTCAGCCGCCGACCTGGGACATGCTGCGGCTGGCGCGCTGGAAACCCGGTTCGTTCACCTGGTGCTTCAGCTCCTTCTGCCAGACCGCGTCCCGGATGATCGCCTCCATCTCCTCGTCCGTGGCGCCCGAGCGCAGCGGCGTCCGGAGGTCGGTCTCCCACCGGGAGAACAGACACGTGCGCAGGTGCCCGTCGGCCGTCAGCCGGATGCGGTCGCATGTGGAACAGAAGGGCTCGCTCACGGGGTTGATGAAGCCGACCTCGCCCTTGCCGTCAGCGAAGGCGAAGCGCTGCGCCGTCTGGATGCGGTCGTCCGGGATGGGCACGAGGGGATACCGCGACTCGATGATAGCCCGGATCTCGGCGCCGGTGAGAACGTCGTTCCGGTCCCACTTTCCCTCGGCGTCCAGCGGCATGAACTCGATCCAGCGGACGACGTACGGCTTGCGGCGAGCGAGCTCGGCGAAGGCGAGCACGTCCTCCTCGCTGAAGCCGCGGATGGCGACGGCGTTGACCTTGATGGGCCGCAGGTTGGGATAGCGCTCGCACTCTTCGAGCCCGGCCATCACCTTCGGGAGGGCGTCCCGCCGGGTGATGTGGGCGAACTTCTCCCGTACGGGCGTGTCCAGGCTCACGTTGATGCGCTGGAGGCCCGCCTCGACGAGATCGCGGCACATTTCCTTCAGCGTGAAGCCGTTCGTCGTGAGGCTCAGGCTCTTCAGACCGTCGATGCCCCGCAGCATCCGGATGAGGTCCGGCAGGTCGGCGCGGACCGTCGGCTCGCCACCGGTCAGGCGGATCTCCTCGACGCCGATGCGGACGAAGAGGCGCGCGAGCCGGGCGATCTCCTCGTACGTCAGGATGTCAGCCCGCGAAAGCCAGGTCAGCCCTTCCTCGGGCATGCAGTAGCGGCACCGGAAGTTGCAGCGGTCCGTGACCGAGATGCGCAGGTTCTTGATGGCGCGCCCGTGGCCGTCGCGCAGGCGTCCCTCCCACGGCACGCTGGTCAGCGCTCGATAGCCGTCGCCGTTCCGGCTCACGGGCCTGAGGGTGAGCATGTCGCCGAAGCGCCGCGTGTCACGTTCCATGGAGCATCGCTTTCAAGATGGCCTTCGCTTGTTCTGCGGCGCGCCCCCGGTGGCTGATGCGGTTCTTCTCCTCGGGCGGGAGCTCGGCGGTGGTGAGGCCGCGCTCCGGCAAGAGAAAGATCGGGTCGTACCCGAAGCCGTTCGTCCCGCGCGGCTCGCGGGCAAGGCGCCCTTCGACGGTTCCTTCGGCGTAGCGCACCTCGCCCTCCGGCGTGGCGATGGCGATGACGCACCGGAAGCGCGCGGCGCGCCGCTCGTTCGGGACGTCGCGGACGGCCTCGAGCAGCCGTTCGACGCGCTCCTCGTCGGTCAGGCCCGGCCCACCGTACCGGGCGGACCACACGCCGGGCGCCCCGCCGAGCGCGTCGACCTCGATGCCGGAGTCGTCGGCCAGGGCCACGAGACCCGACGCCCGCGCATACGCCTCGGCTTTGATCCTAGCATTCTCGGCGTACGTCTGCCCGCTCTCCTCCACCTCGAGGTCGATTCCCAACTCGCGGGGCGAGACGAGCTCCCAGCCGCAGCTCTCGAGGAGCTGCTGGAACTCGCGGAACTTACCCGGATTGTTGGTGGCGATGAGGAGCTTCGGCAAGGGCGGTTCGGCTCACGGCCGCATGCGCTTCGGACCGGACGGGCGAACGAAACGCCGTGCGTTCGCCCGTCCGGACGCTCATCTCCCTAATCCAGCGGCTCCCAGCGAGGGGCGACCTTCTTGGCCACCGCCGGCATGGTGGTGTACTCCATCTCCTCGAGCGGGAGCCGGTGGGGCTCCCACGGCCCGTGCCGGCGCAGGTATTCGGCGATTTCCGACGCCTTGCGCCGCGCCTCGTCGTACGCGGGATCGTCGAACATGTCCCGCGGGCCGACCAGCTTCCCGTTGGCGATCTGGAAGCCGAGGGCGGCGATCCGCGGTGGGCCGTCGAAGCGGGACGGGTGCGCGTCCTTGAGGCCCACGGGCATCCACGGGCCGTTGTGCGAGCCGCGCATCCACCCTTCGACGATGGCCGGGAAGGCGAACGGCTCGAGGACCTCGCCGACCGCGGGGAACGCGCCCTGGCAGCGCACGATGCAGGTGGGGTCGTCCTTCCCGACGTACCGCCCGGCGATGAGGGCGAGCTTGTCGGTGCTGGAGACGGCCGCGATCTCTCCGGTGTGGCGCGAGTACACCGCTTTTACGGCGTAGCGCGACGGCGTCCCGAGAAAGATGAGCATGTCGTAGATGTCCTCAGGCGCGTTGAACGTGATCTTCTTGTGGTTCACGACGTCATGGACCTCGAAGGCGAAGCCGGCGTGGAGCGGCTCCGCGATGACGAGGCCCGCCGTCGTGAACGGGTCCGCGAACATCTTGTACAGCGGGAGGTTGAAGGAGCCAGCCGAGGTCTTGTCGCCCATGAACACGATGATGGGCTCGGAGGGACGCTCTTCGATGGTCATCTCGGCGGACCCGGGCCCCATCCCCCGGATGTTGCCGGAGAAGGCGTCTGATAGGAGGTCCTGTCCGGCGCCGTAGAGATGCAGCTTCTTGGCGACGTCGGTGCCCGCCACGAAGGCGTCCCAGGCCGTGCGGTGAACCTGCTCGTCGAGCTCGCCGCGCTCGTGCGTCATGATGAGGAAGACGTCGTCG
>DATLZC010000181.1:0-3083 GCA_035574215.1 Dehalococcoidia bacterium
CGGTTGCGATACTGTGGCTGCTGAGAGCCCCGACGTGTCGGGGGCCTACTTTTGTTTGGGCCTTTCGACCGCGCCCGCGGGCGCCGCGGGCGTGCGGACGAGGCGGAGCGAGCCCGAGTGGCGCAACGGCAGCGCAACCGACTTGTAATCGGTAGGTTAGTGGGTTCGAATCCCCTCTCGGGCTCCAGAACCCGGCCCTGCCCTTCCTGGGAAGGGCGTACGTGGCGGGGTGGGTGAGTGGCTAAAACCGGCGGTCTGTAAAATCGCTGCCCTGACGGGCTACGCAGGTTCGAATCCTGCCCCCGCCACCACGTTGACAAGCCGCCCCCCGACCCGCCTCTGGCGGGTTGCCGGTGAGATGGACGCGGGCCCACATAGCTCAGCCGGCAGAGCACGTTCTTGGTAAGAACGGGGTCCCCGGTTCGAGTCCGGGTGTGGGCTCCAGCCAAGCGCGCGAACAGGGTTCCCCCTGTTGACGGGGAGCCTTATCGTTTAGACTTGCACCGACTAGCCCTGCTGTGAAGCCATCGCAGCGGCCGGACCGAGGAGGAACAACCGTACATGGCCAAGCAGAAGTTCGAACGGACGAAGCCGCACGTCAACGTGGGCACCATCGGCCACGTGGACCACGGCAAGACGACGCTCACCGCGGCCATCACCAAGTATCTCGCCCTCAAGAAGCTCGCCGCGTTCCGCGACTTCTACAGCATCGATAACGCGCCGGAGGAGCGCGCCCGCGGCATCACGATCGCCATCGCCCACGTGGAGTACGAGACCGAGAAGCGGCACTACGCGCACGTGGACTGCCCTGGCCACGCCGACTACATCAAGAACATGATCACCGGCGCGGCCCAGATGGACGGCGCCATCCTCGTCGTCGCGGCGCCCGAAGGTCCCATGCCTCAAACCCGCGAGCACATCCTGCTCGCCCGACAGGTCGAGGTCCCCAACATCGTGGTCTTCCTGAACAAGGTCGACCAGATGGACGACCCCGAGCTGCTGGACCTGGTCGAGCTGGAGCTGCGCGAGCTGCTGTCGAACTACGGCTTCCCCGGCGACGAGATCCCCATCATCCGCGGGAGCGCCCTCAAGGCCCTCGAGTCGACCTCGCAGGACCCGAACGCGCCCGAGTACAAGTGCATCCAGGAGCTGCTGGACGCCATCGACTCGTACATCCCGACGCCGGTGCGCCCCAAGGACAAGCCGTTCCTCATGCCCATCGAGGACGTCTTCGGCATCAAGGGCCGCGGCACGGTGGTGACAGGCCGCATCGAGCGCGGCGTCGTGAAGGTCGGCGACGAAGTCGAAATCGTCGGGCTGCGCGAGACCCGCAAGACGGTCGTCACAGGCGTCGAAATGTTCAAGAAGGTGCTCGACCAGGGTGAGGCGGGCGACAACGTGGGCTGCCTCCTGCGCGGCATCGAGCGCGACGAGGTCGAGCGCGGGCAGGTGCTGGCGGCGCCGGGCACCATCAATCCGCACACCGAATTCGAGGGCGAGGTCTACGTGCTCTCGAAGGAGGAGGGCGGCCGCCACACGCCGTTCTTCAACGGCTACCGCCCGCAGTTCTACATCCGCACTACCGACGTCACCGGCGAGATTCGTCTCCCCGAGGGCGTCGAGATGGTGATGCCGGGCGATAATGTGAAGATGACGATCAAGCTCATCCAGCCGGTGGCCATCGAGGAAGGGCTGCGGTTCGCCATTCGTGAGGGCGGCCGCACCGTGGGCGCCGGCGTGGTGACGAAGATCATTCAGTAGGAGTGACGCGCCCCGCTCGTTCCGCTGGGCGGGCGGGGCCTGCCGGACATGGCGAAGAAGGAAGACCGCGTGATCATCACGCTCGCCTGCACCGAGTGTCGCGAGCGGACGTACACGACGGAGAAGAACCGGCGCAACGATCCGGACCGGCTCGAGCTGCGCAAGTTCTGTCCGCGCTGCCGGCGCCACGTCCTGCACCGCGAGGTGAGATAGCGAAGCGGCCGGGCCCCGAGCGGGCCGGAGGAAGCATGAGCCGAGCGCTGCGACGACACCCCATTTCCGCGAAGCCGCCCGTGCGCGGCCCGTCGGTGAAGGCCGCCCTCGCGCGTCCGCAGCCCAAGACCCAGGCGGCCAAGGAGGCGAAGGGCCGCGGGCGGCGGTTCGGCCCGCCGGCCCCGGTGTCGGACGTCATCGCCGAGCTCCGGAAGGTCACCTGGCCCACGCGAGAGGAGACGATCTACCTCACGGTCGTGGTGCTGGTGGTCTCCGTCGTGATCGGGATCTTCCTGGGCGGGGTCGACATCTTCTTCAACTGGCTCATCGACAACACCCTGTTCCGGCTTCGGTAGACGATGGTCGAGCACGACAAGCCCGCAGTGACCGCCGCCGAGGGAGGCGCTGGCGGCCTCGAAGAGGCTGAGGCGCAATCTCCCGAAGAGGCCGCGCTCGAAGAAGAGGCGTTCCAGCCCGGACGCGCCTGGTACGTCATTCACACCTACTCGGGCTACGAGAACAAGGTCAAAACCAACCTGGAGCACCGCATCCAGTCGATGGACGCCCAGGATCTCATCTTCAAGGTCGTCATCCCGACGGAGGAGGAGATCGAGATCCGGGAGGGGCAGCGCCGCACCGTCGCCCGCAAGATCTTCCCCGGGTACGTCCTCGTCCAGATGATCGAGCTGAAGGCCGAAGACGACCCGACGGCGACGCCGGAGGAGCGCCAGCGGTCCAGCCGCGCGTGGTTCGTGGTTCGGAACACGCCGGGCGTCACGGGGTTCGTGGGGACGGGGAACCGGCCCGTGCCCCTCGACCCGGCGGAAGTCAAGCGTATCCTGCGGCAGATGCGCCTCGAGGCGCCGCGGGTCAAGGTCGGCTTCCAGGTCGGTCAGAACGTGCGCATCATCGACGGCCCGTTCCAGGACTTCGTCGGCCAGGTCGACGAGATCAACCTGGAGAAGGGCAAGGTCAAGGTGCTGGTGTCGTTCTTCGGCCGGGAGACGCCGGTCGAGCTGGACTTCCTCCAGGTCGAGCGACTGTAGCGTTCGGCGGGAGCGTTCGGTACACTTTCGCGGGCGACCCGAGCGGTCGCTTTCTGTTGTGAG
>DATLZC010000182.1:0-3773 GCA_035574215.1 Dehalococcoidia bacterium
TGACGGCACCAGGTTCCGCGCGATGAGCTCCTCGGCGATCTGGATGGCGTTCAAGGCGGCGCCCTTGCGCAGGTTGTCCGCGGTCACCCAGAAGGCGATACCGTTCTCGAGCGCGGTGTCGTTCCGGATGCGGCCCACGTAGACGGGGTCATGGCCCGCCGCTTCCACCGGGTGCGGATACAGGTTGATGGCGGGCTCGTCCTGCACCACCACGCCCGGCGCTTGCGCCAGGAGGCGCCGGACTTCCTCCGCGTCCAGCGGGTCGCTCAGTTCGACATGGACCGCCGCCGAGTGGCCGATAAAGACCGGCACGCGCACGCACGTCGCGCTGAACGCGATCTCCGGGTCGTGCATGATCTTCTGGGTCTCCATCCGCATCTTCCACTCTTCGCTGGTGTATCCGTCCTCCTTGAACGACCCGATGTGCGGCAGGACGTTGTACGCGATCTGATGAGGGTAGACGTGGGGCACCACGGCCTCGCCGCGGTCCAGCCGCTGGACCTGCTCTTCGAGCTCGGCGACGGCCGCCTTCCCCGTCCCGGAGACGGACTGATAGGTCGCGGCGATCACCCGCCGCACGCGGCTCCGCCGATGGATGGGCCACAGCGTCATGACGACGGGCGTCGTCGAGCAGTTGGGAATCGCGAGGATGCCCTTGTGCCGCTCGACGTCGTCGGCGTTCACCTCGGGCACGACCAGGGGCACGTCGGGGTCCATTCTCCAGACGCCGCTGTCGTCGATGGCGATGGCGCCCGCCTTCGCGGCGATGGGGCAGTACTCGCGCGAGATCTCGTCCGTCGCGGAGATGAAGACGAAGTCGGCGCCCGCCAGGGACGACGGCGTCAGCGCCTCGACCGTGAGCTCCGACTCGCCCACCCACAGGCGCTTGCCGGCCGACCGCTCGCTTGCGATGAGCTTGAGGCTGCGCACGGGGAACCGGCGTTGGACGAGGATGCGGAGGAACTCTTGCCCGACGATGCCGGTGGCGCCGACGACGGCGACGTTGAACGAGCGGGACCCGTTGCCCTGAGCCATGCAGTCCTCGCGAAGCTGGCGCGACCCCGGGAGAGAAACGCCGCGTGAGACGCGGCTCGGACCATGATACGGCACGACGCCGCGGGCTTCAAACGCGACCTAGGGCGTCGGCGTCGCGGCGACCACCTCGAGGGTCAGCTCCATACCTGCCTCGCGATGACCGGGCAGGTCGCAGTAGACCGGATACACCGCCGGCTCCGACGGCGCCGTCCAGACGACCCTCCGGGTCCGGCCCGGGGGCACGATGATCTCCTCGATGCCCGCTTCGCCCTCTTCCGCGCTCTCGAATTCGTGGTCCTGCGTTCCTTCGTTTCGGATCACGAAGGTGACCGTCGCGCCCGCCTGCACGACGATGTGCTTCGGCTCGAAGTACATCTTGTCTCCGCGCTCCCCGGCGCGGACGACGATCTCCTCGCCCTGTCCCACGGCCGTCAAACCGCACCCGGCGAGCGCGAGGGCCCCGAGGAGGGCCAGCGTAAGCGCAATGTTCCTCGTCACGACGTCGCCTCCCGTACAGCCGCGCGGTCCGCGGCGGAACGTCGCGCCGCCGCCGTCCTGTCGCGTCCCAGGACGAAGAAGGCCAGCGCCGGAACCAGGTAGGCGAGATACGCGATCACCAGGCCGAGGTAGGGGCTCGAGTCGTAGCCGAGGAGGGTCGAGGCCACGCGGCCGAGCTGCGAGTTGTCGGGCAACAGCTCGTACGTGTCCCACACGTGCGGCCCGAGGTCGGGCACGGCGCCGACTTCGTAAAGCTCCTTGAGCCCGTTTACGAGAAGGCCGGCCGCCAGGACGATGAGCACGACGCCGGTCACGTTGAAGAACGCCGCGAGCGGCAGGCGGGCGCTTCCCGCGTAGAAGACGGCCGCCAGGGCCGCGGCGAACGCGAGGCCGGCCAGCGCGCCGAGCCAGTAAGCGAGCGCGTCCTCGCGTCCGGAGCCGGCGAACAGGAACAGCGCCGTCTCGAGCCCTTCGCGGCCCACGGCGGTGAACGCGAGCGCCGCCAGCGCGAGGGTGGAGCCTCGCTGAAGGGCCAGGTCGACCTGCCGCCGCAGATGCGCGCCCACATGGGCCGCCTGCTGCCGCATCCAGAACAGCATCCACGTGAGGATGCCGACGGCGAGCAGCATGGCGCTGCCTTCGAAGGCCTCCAGCGCGCGGCCCGAAAGCGTCGTGGCCGTCGCCTCGAGGGCGCCGCCCAGCGCGACGCTGAGGGCGAGCGCGGCGAGCGCGCCGAGCCAGACCGCCCTACGGCGAGACGCTTCGCCGATGCGCGTCAGGTACGCCAGCACGATGGCGATGATGAGGCCGGCTTCGAGCCCCTCACGCCAGGTGACCAGAAACGAGTACGCCACGGATGTCCCCTTTCCAGACGCAGCCGTGGCGACCCACCGGATGCCGGGCGACCCGTTCAGTCGGAAGCTCTGACGTCGACCTCACCTCGCGAGAGCTTCGGCGCGGCCGCCGGCGACGGGGCGGGCTGTACGGGCCGGTAGAAGTAGAAGAGCGCCGTCGCCAGGAACAGCGGATATGCCACCACCTCTTCGAGGGATGGATTCGCGTTGTAGCCCAGGAGGCCCTTCAACCATTCGCCCACGCCGTCCTCATCGCTGAGAGCGGCGCTCATGTCCCAGACGTGCTCGTTGACCGTGGGGATGACCTCGGCCTCCTGCAGCTCATGGACGCCACGAGCCAACAGGCCGGCGGCCACGACAATGAGCAGCACGCCCGTGACGTTGAAGAACGCCTTCAGGTTCACGCGGCGGCCCCAGCGGTAAAACGCCCCTCCGACGAGGACCGCGAGCACCAGGCCTGCGCCCCCTCCAATCGCCGCCTCGGCGTGACTCGCCGTCTCGCTCGCGGCCACCATGAAGAGCGAAGTCTCTATGCCTTCGCGAAAGACAGCGATGAACGGCACGGCAGCAATGGCAAGCCCGGAGCCCGTGAGCAAGGCGGTGTCGACCTTCGCCTGGAGCTCCGCCCGAATACGAGTCGATTGCGTGCGCATCCAGATGATCATCCAGCTCAAGACGGCCACGGCGGTGAGCATCGTGACGCCTTCGAACAGCGCCTCAGCTCGCCCCTCGAATTCGCCGCCGGCGATGAAGATCCCCACGCCGATGGCGAAGCTCAGCGCAACGGCGGCGAGGGTGCCCGCCCACGCGTGCGCCCAGAATCGCATCTGCCCGATGGCCTTGAGGTACGCCAACACGATGACCACCACCAGGGCCATCTCCAACCCTTCGCGGAAGGTGATAAGGAGCGCTTGAATCACATCTACCGTCCTTAGCCAGCCGGCGCTTCGACCGGAGCAAAGTGTGACCTAATGTCTGCACTTAGCATGGGCTTACTTCTGGCCCCGATCAAGGGTCCGGATGGCCTTATCTGAGCGGCCCCTAAGAAATAGGAATGGTTCCCATTCCCAAGCCGCCCCAGCCGCGGTATCGTGTGTTCCGGAGATGTCCGACCGGATGACGGCCTGCCGAGAAGCCATCCTCCGCGTGCTCGCGGGCACGCGGTCCCATCCCGACGCCCGGTGGATCTACGAACGGGTGCAGCAGGTGCTGCCCGGTGTCAGCCTCTCGACCGTGTACCGCACGCTGGCGTGGCTGCGGGACCGCGGCATGGTGCTGGAGTTTCCCACGCCCCGCGGCGCCCGGTACGATGCCGACGTCCGGGAGCACCACCACGTGACCTGTCGCGTCTGCGGCCGCATGGAGGATCTCGACGCCTCGCTCGAC
>DATLZC010000183.1:0-3973 GCA_035574215.1 Dehalococcoidia bacterium
GGCGCGCAGGCCCATGTCCTCCGGCAGGCCGAACATCAGGTTCAGACATTGCACGCCCTGTCCCGCTCCTCCCTTCACCAGGTTGTCGAGCGCGCTGATGACGATGACGCGCCCGGTGCGAGCGTCGTACAGCGGATAGAGCAGGCAGTCGTTGGTGCCGGCCACGTGCTTCGTGGCGGGGGGCGTTTCCGCCACCACGGCGAACGGATGGCCGTCGTAGAAATCGCGGAACAGCTCGCGGAGGGCTTCGGTCTCCCGTCCCAAGGGAAGCGTGCCCGGCCGCGCCTTCGCGTACGACGTGCCCAGAATCCCCCGGACCATCGGGATGTGGTGGGGGACGAACGTGACGGCCGGCGCGGGGCCTTCGCGGAGGCGCCCCAGCTCCTGCTGGATCTCCGGCAGATGGCGGTGCCCCCCGAGGCCGTAGGCGTCGACGCTCTCGTCCGCCTCCGAGAAGTGCACGGCGAGCCCGAGCGTGCGCCCCGCTCCCGACAGTCCCGTCTTGGCGTCGACGACGATATCGTCCTCGATGACGCCTTCGCGAACGAGGGGCGCGAGCGACAGGATGGCGCCCGTCGGGAAGCAGCCGGGCGTCCCCACGATGCGCGCCCGGCGGATCTCGTCGCGATGCAGCTCCGGCAGGCCGAACACGGCCTGGTCCAGAAGTTCGGGGGCGGGGTGCGCGACGCCGTACCAACGCTCGTACTCGGCGGCGTCCTTCAGGCGGAAGTCCGCGCTCAAATCGATGACGGGGAGGCCCCGCCGGATGTACGGCAGGAGCGCCTCGGCCGCGGCGGCGTGCGGCAGCGCCGAGACGACGACGTCGACGTCGCCCAGCTCGTCTTCGATCGTGAGGTCGATCCCGCGGGCATGCGGGTACACCTCGGCCAGCCGCTTGCCCGCGGCTGAACGTCCCGTGACGCTCACCACCTGCGCTTCGGGATGGTTCGCCAGCAGGCGCACGGTCTCGATGCCCAGGTAGCCTGTGACGTTGAGGATGCCGACTCTGATCACGGCGCGCTCCAGGGTGGAACGCGTCAAGTATACGAACGCCGCGGCGCTGGGAGAAAGCGCGAAGCGGCCCCGACAGATAGAGATGGGTTGACTTCGATCGGCCGGGGTGTTACGGTGGCGCCCTGTTCCCCCGGCTAGTGAAGATTGGAGCCCCCAATGCCCGCCCTGGAAGTCGCCACCCGGTCGGGGCGCGTCGTCGCCCTCGACCAGAAGGCTGTCCGCGCGTTCGGCGAGACGCTGGATGGCCAACTCATCCAACCGGGCGACGCCGCCTATGACGACGCCCGCCAGATCTGGAACGCCATGATCGACCGCCGACCCGCCCTCATCGCACGGTGTGCGTCGAGCAGGGATGTCCAGCGCGCCGTGGCGTTCGCGCGCGAGTCCGACGCCGTCCTCGCGGTCCGCGGCGGTGGACATAACATTGCAGGCAACGCGGTGTGCGACGGCGGGCTCGTGGTCGACCTGTCGGCCATGAAGCGCGTCGACGTCGACCCCGGCGCACGGCGCGCCCGCGTAGGCCCGGGCGCCACGCTGGGCGACTTCGACGCCGCCGCGCAGCGCCACGGGCTCGCCACGCCACTCGGCATCAACTCCACGACCGGGGTCGCCGGCCTCACCCTGGGAGGCGGCTTCGGATGGCTGACGCGACAGTACGGGATGACGGTGGACAACCTGACGTCGGCCGACGTGGTCACCGCCGACGGTGAGGTGGCGCACGCGAGCCCCGACGAGCACGCCGACCTGTTCTGGGCCATCCGGGGAGGCGGCGGGAACTTCGGCGTCGTGACGAACTTCGAGTTCGCGCTGCATCCCGTCGGCCCGGAGGTGTTCAGCGGCCTCGTGGTGTTTCCGCTGGCCCAGGGCCGGCGCGTCCTGGAGGGCTTCCGCGACCTCACGTCGTCCCTGGCGGAGGATACGAACGTCTGGGCCGTCATGCGGAAAGCGCCGCCGTTGCCGTTTCTGCCGGAGAGCGCGCACGGCAGCGAGATCGTCGCGCTCGCGCTGTTCTCGACGGCGGGGGCGGAGGCCGGTGAGCGGCTCGCGGCGCAGGTGCGCGGGTTCGGCTCGCCGCTGGGCGAGCACGTCGGCATGCAGCCCTACGCGGCATGGCAGCAGGCGTTCGATCCGCTGCTGACGCCGGGCGCGCGGAACTACTGGAAGTCGCATAACTTCCGGGAGCTCGGCGACGGCGTCATCGAGCAGGCGCTGACGTTTGCTTCTCGGCTGCCGTCGCCTCAGTGCGAGATCTTCATCGCCCTGGTGGGCGGGCAGGCCGCTCGTCCGGCGCCCGACGCCACCGCGTACGCCCACCGCGACGCGAACTACGTCATGAACGTGCACGGACGGTGGGAGACGGCGGCGGAAGACCGGCCGGGAGTCGCCTGGGCGCGCGAGTTCTTCGACGCCACGGCGCCGTACGCCGCCGGCAGCGTCTACGTTAACTTCATGACCGAGGACGAGGGCGCACGCGTGGGGTCGGCCTACGGGCCGAATCTGCCGCGGCTGAAGGACGTGAAGCGGCGGTACGACCCCGACAACGTCTTCCGCCTCAACCAGAACATCGATCCGCGGGCCTAGTCCGCCTACGAGAAGCCGCGAGGCCGCTCGTCGTGAGCGGCCTCGTTCGTTCTCGCGAGGCGGCGTCTATACCGATGGCTGCAGCGCCAGCGTCTCGTTGACGTCGAGCTTGATGCCCGGCCCCATGGTGGACGTGAGGGTGATGGAGCGGATGTACTGTCCCTTGGCGCCCGCGGGCTTCGCCTTGGCGACCTCGCTCACCAGCGCGGCGAGGTTGTCCTTGAGCTTCTCTTCGTCGAAGCTCACCTTCCCGATGGGCACGTGCATCAGGGCGGTGCGGTCCAGGCGGAATTCGACGCGGCCCTGCTTAGCGTCCTGCACCGCCTTGCCCAGGTCCTGGGCGTCGACCACGGTGCCCGAACGGGGGTTGGGCATCAGGCCGCGCGGGCCGAGGATGCGGCCCAGGCGGCCGACCTTCCCCATGAGCTCGCGCTGGGCGATGGCGACGTCGAAGTCCGTCCAGCCGCCCTCGATCTTCTTGATGAGGTCGTCGGAGCCCACGTAGTCGGCGCCGGCCTCCCGCGCGATGCGGGCGCCGTCGCCCTCGGCGAACACGAGCACGCGCACCGGCTTGCCGAGGCCGTGCGGGAGGAGGGCGGTGCCGCGGACCTGCTGCTCGGCGTGGCGCGCGTCGAGACCGGTGCGGAAGTGCACCTCGACGGTCTCGTCGAACTTTGCGTACGCGGTCTGCTTGAGCAGGCGAATGGCCTCGTCCGGCGGATAGGCGCGGTTGCGGTCGACCAGAGCGGCCTTTTCGAGATACTTCTTTCCGCGCTTCGGCATCGTCACACCACCTCGATGCCCATCGAGCGGGCGGTGCCCTCGATCATCTTCATGGCCTGCTCGACGGTGTGGGCGTTCAGGTCACGCATCTTCGTCTCGGCGATCTGGCGGAGCTGGTCGCGCGTGATGGAGCCGACCTTGTCGCGCTTCTGCGAGGCGCTGCCCTTCTCGACGCCCGCGGCGCGCTTGAGCAGCTCGGACGCCGGCGGCGTCTTCAGGACGAAGGTGAACGAGCGGTCCTCGTAGACGGTGATCTCGACGGGGATGATGGTCCCGGCCTGGGAGGCGGTCTTCTCGTTGTACTCCTTGCAGAAGGCCATGATGTTGACGCCGTGCTGGCCCAACGCCGGGCCGACAGGCGGCGCCGGGTTCGCCTTGCCCGCCTCGATCTGCAGCTTGATGACCGCGCGTACTTTCTTCGCCATGAACGTCGCTCCGCCTGCCCGAGACAGGACTCACAACAGAAAGCGACCGCTCGGGTCGCCCGCGAAAGTGTACCGAACGCTCCCGCCGAACGCTACAGTCGCTCGACCTGGAGGAAGTCCAGCTCGACCGGCGTCTCCCGGCCGAAGAACGACACCAGCACCTTGACCTT
>DATLZC010000184.1:0-7901 GCA_035574215.1 Dehalococcoidia bacterium
GGCGATGACCGCCCACAGGTTGATCGCCAGCGTGAGCTCCCAGTTCTCGGGCGGCGTGTCGGGGAACCGGGGCCTCCGGGTGACGATCCCCGCGTTGTTGTGCAGGATGTCGACGCCGCCGAACGTCTCCTCGGCGAACGCGACCATCCGCTGCAGGTCCTCCCGCCGCGTGACGTCGGTGCGGACGAAGGCGGCGTTGCCGCCCCGCTCATTGATGAGCCGCACGGTCTCGAGACCCCCCGCCTCGTCGATGTCGGCGATGACGACCGAGGCCCCTGCCTCAGCCAGAGCGATGGCGGTCGCCCGCCCGATGCCGGAGCTTCCGCCCGTGACGATCGCGACCTTCCCCTTCGGATCCATGCTGCCGTCCTTTCCCCCTCGCGCTGCTTGCGCGCGTAGTCTCGACCGTGCGCGCCTTGCGCGCAACCCCGCTCACCAAGGGCCCCATGCAGGACCGTGCGACCTGCGGCCTCGCGCACCACAGATTCATGCGCTCGGGCTTCGAACACAGTGTTGGGACGAGAAGCGGGTTGGGCCTCCCCTCCGCTTTCGTGTCCGTTCGTAGCGTCCCCGGGTGAAGCGAACCCCAGAGGAGATCAGCCGCCCTGACCCGCGCTTCGCGGCCGCCTGTCGGCGGCCACCAGAGGGACGCAGGGACACGCTCGCAGGCCGGGGACCGTCGCATCCTCTGGGCTCATCCTGCGAAGCCCTTCCAGAATCGACCGCAGCCGGCCGCGCAGCTTCGTCAACTGGCCGATCTGCCGGTCGATGTCCGTCACGGTTTGCGCCAGCGCCGCCGTGAGCGCGTCCCGCATGTCGGCGCACGTCGCGTCGTGAGCGACGCGCACGATCGGCTTCACCCGCTCGAGCGGCACGCCCAGCGAGCGCAGGCCCGCCGCCAGGCGCAGCGTCTCGATATGCTCGCGCGTGTATCGCCGGTACCCGTTCGCCTCGCGCGGCGGCGCAGGCAGCATCCCCGTTCGCTCATAGAACCGGATGGTGTCGATGGAGAGACCGCTAGCCTTCGCCGCTTCGCCGATGCGCATCCTGTCTTCCCTCCCCCTTGACCCTGGAGTCGCTCTAGAGTCTACCATGGGCGCATCACCAGCCCGGAGGTGGCGACATGCCCGATTTCGACCTCATCATCATCGGCGGCGGAGCCGCCGCGTTCGCTGCAGCGACGAAGGCCTCGGAGCTGGGCGCGCGGACGGCGATGATCAACGACGGCCTGCCGCTAGGCGGGACCTGCGTGAACGTCGGCTGCGTGCCCAGCAAGCACCTGCTCGCGGTGGGCGACGCCTACTACTATCCGCAGCGTCCGCGCTTCGACGCCCTCCGCGACGGCCACAGCGCCACGTTCGACTTCCGCGCGGCCATCGCTGAAAAGCGCCGCCTCGTCGCCGCCCTCCGCGAGGCGAACTACGGGGACGTCCTCGCCAGCCTGCGAGACGTCGAGCTGATCGAGGGCCGCGCGCGCTTCACGGGCGCGGGCGCCGTCGAGGTGAACGGCCGGAAGCTCGAGGCCGAGCGCATCCTCATCGCGACCGGGTCGCGGCCGGCGGTCCTCCCGTTCCCGGGCATCGAAGGGGTCGGGTACATCACGAACCGAGAGGCGATGGAGCTCGACGAGCTGCCGCGCTCGATGATCGTCGTGGGCGCCGGCCCGGTGGGCCTCGAGCTCGGGCAGATGTTCCTGCACTTCGGCACGCAGGTCACGGTGCTCGAAAAGGTGCCACAGATCCTTCCGCGCGTCGAGCGCGAGATCGCCGACGAGCTTCAGCGCTGTCTCGAGACAGAGGGGATGGAGATCCACTGCGCGTGCGAGATCCGGCGGGTGTGGCAGGAAGGCGACCGCCGGTACGTGGAAGCCGACGTCTTCGGCGAGCGGCGCGTCTTTTCGGCCGACCAGCTCCTTCTCGCCACGGGTGTCGTCCCCAACACTGCGGACCTGGGCCTGGAGACCGCCGGCGTGCAGGTCGACGCCCGGGGCTTCGTCCAGACCAACGAGTTCCTGGAGACGACGGCGCCCGGCGTCTACGCCGCGGGCGACGTCGCCGGCAAGCGATTCCTCGAGACCGTGGCCGCGCGCGAGGGGATGATCGCGGCCTCTAACGCGCTCGAAAACGCGCGCCGGACCATGGACTACGACACGGTCCCCGCGGCGGTCTTCACCAACCCTCAGGTGGCCACGGTGGGCCTCACCGAAGAGGAGGAGATGGAGCGCTACGGCGCCTGCGCGTGCCGCACCGTCGAGGTGGCGCGCATCCCGAAGGCGAAAGCCATCAAGGAAGATCGGGGCCTCATCAAGATGGTCATCCACCCCGAAACGAGCGTCATACTCGGCGTGCACATGGTGGCGCCCGAGGCAGCCGACCTCATCCACGAGGCGACCTTCGCGGTGAAGTTCGGCCTCACCGTCGACGACATCATCGACACCGTGCACGTGTTCCCCACGCTGAGCGAGGGCATCAAGCTGGCAGCCCAGGCCTTCGTGCGAGACATCTCGGTGATGAGCTGCTGCGTCGAATGATGGCCGGGCGCTGCGCCGGGGCGACACGGCATCACTTCCCGGGAACCGGCGTTCGGGCGTGCCGCAGGGTCTGGCGGACTCCCCAGGCGCCTGCCTTCGCGCTGCCAGGTGCGCTCGCGTTTCCGCGGCGCAGACTCGCGCTCCCAGCGTGCTTCCGTCTGGCGTGACGCCGGACCGCTAACGCGCGGCGCCGGCCCGGAGGCGTGGCCGGAACGCGAGGAAGAACACCGCGCCGCACGTCAGCAGTGTCGCGGCAACGAGGAACACCAGACCCACGACACTGAACGCGGCCAACATGACGTGCCCGAATGAACACACGGCGGCGACACCGAGCGCGGTTGGTCCCAGGACGAGGCGCCGCGGCGCCACCATTGCCCCCCAGAGAGCGAGCAGGTACGGCGTTCCGAGCAGGGCGACGAACAGCGAGGTCTCGAGGGGATGCTCGACCTCGACCTCCTTGAAGGGCACGACACCGGCGGCTGACGCGAGGTAGAGACCGGCGCCCGCAAGGCCGACGAGCGCGCCTGTCCAGATGAAGGTCTGGGAAATTCTCACGATGGGCCCGCGCACGTCGGTCAGCCCTCAGCGCGAGAAGCCGTCGCCCGCCCTCCCGATCCGCCTTCAGCCGTCGAGGGAGGCGCTCAGCGCTTCGAGGCGCGCGACGACCTCGTCGATGACGTCGTCCGGCGTCGACGCCCCCGCGGTCACGCCGACGCGCTCACGCCCGCGGAGCCACGCCGGGTCGATCTCGTCCGCCGACTCGATGTGGTACGCCTCCACGCCTCGCTCGCGGCACACCTCCGCCAGATGGCGGGTGTTGGCGCTTTCGCGACCCCCGACCACCAGCATGAGGTCGACCTCCGCGGCGAGCTCCTCCGCGGCGGCCTGATGGCCGGTCGTCGCGTCACAGAGCGTGTTGATCACCCGTAGCTCGTGGATGCGGTCGGCGTGCCGCTTCAGCAGCGCCTCGACGAACGAGGCGAAGTGGTCGCGGGTTTCGGTCGTCTGGGACAGCACCGCGATGCGCTGCGGCATCCAGTCGGGCAGCGTCTCGATTTCGTCGGCGCTGCGGGCGACGATGGTCTTGCCCTTCGCCCACCCGAGCACGCCGCGCACCTCCTTGTGGTCGCGGTCGCCGAAGACGATGAGTCCGTAGCCCTCTTCGGTGAGCTTGCGGGCCCACTGCTGCGCCCTCGTGACGATGGGGCAGGTGGCGTCGACGATGGTGGCGCCCCTGGCCTCCAGCGTCTCGATGACCTCGGGGCCGACGCCGTGCGCGGTGATGGCGACCGGGCGGCCGTCGACCTGCTCGAGCGACGCGATGACTTCGACCCCCCGCTGCCGCAGCTTGTCGACCACGCGGGGATTGTGGACCACGGCGCCGTAGCTCGTGAGCGGCCCCAGCGTCGCGGTGGCCTCCTCCATCATGCTGACGGCGCGCCGGACGCCGTAGCAGAACCCCATGTCGCGCGCGCGGATAATCTTCATGTCGATCTCACTTTACACCTGCGAGACGGGCTCGCGCTGCGGTTCGGTCTCGGCGGGAGCCGCCGTGGCGTACTCCCCGCGGTATTCCTCGGGGAGCAGGGCGGCGATCCGCCTCATGATGAGATCCGTGTATTCCTCCGCCACCTTCGTCGTGATCTTGTCCACCTTCGGGAGGAAGAACGGCTCGCCGATGGTGACCTTGACGTACCGGATGGCGAGCGGCTTGAAGAAGAGCCACGGCCAACGGATGTGTTCCGTCCCGTAGATGGCGACGGGCAGGATGGGCGCGCCCGTCTTCATGGCGAGAATGGCGGTCCCCGGACGGCCGCGATGCAGCTTCGCGTCACGGCTTCGGGTGCCTTCGGGGAACATCATCAGCGCCATGCCCTTCTCCAGCTCTTCCATCGCCCGGCGCATGGCCGCGAGGTCGACCTCGCCCCGTCGCACCGGGAAGGCGCCGAACGCCTTGAAGAGCCAGCTCAGCACGGGCCAGTCGAACATCTCCCGCTTGGCCATGAACACCGCCCGCCGGGGGAGCGCGGCGGCGATGATGGGCGGGTCGGCGTTGTTCAGATGATTCGACGCGACGATGAGCGGGCCGCGACGGGGCACGTGCTCCTTGCCCACGATCTCCACCTTCCGGCACAGCACGCGCTCCAGAAAGCGGATGAACAGCACGATCGCGGCGTAGGACACCCCTATGAGCGACATGCGCGGACCAGCTCCATGACCCGCTCGACGACTTCGTCGAGGCTCAACCGGTCGGTGTCGATGACGTGCGCGTCGGGGGCGGGACGCAGCGGAGACACGTCGCGAGTGCTGTCGATGACGTCGCGGCGCGCGATCGCTGCGGCGACGGCGGCCCTGTCGACGTCGCGCCCGCGGCGTTCGAGCTGCTGTTGACGTCGCCGCGCGCGCACCTCGGGCGAGGCGTCCAGATACACCTTGAGCGCCGCGTCGGGCGCCACCACGGTGCCGATGTCCCTGCCGATCATGACGACTCCCGGCTCCATGGTAGCCAGCTCGCGCTGACGGCGCACCATCTCCTCGCGCACCGCCGGAACGCGCGAGACCAGCGACACCGCCGCCTCGACCTCGGGCTCGCGCAGGTGCGGCGTCGCGTCTTCGCCGTCGACCAGCACTGCGTGCGATTCGGGCGACCCCGCAGGCAACGGCGCCACTTCGACGTCAGCGCTCCGCGCGAGGGCCGCCAGCGCCCGCTCGTCCTCGGGGTCGATCCCGCGACGCAGGGCCGCCCACGTCAGCGCCCGATACATGAGCCCGGTGTCGACGAGCCGGTATCCGAGCGCGGCAGCCACCCGCTCGCCGACCGAACTCTTGCCCGCGCCGCCGGGTCCATCGATGGCGATGACGCGCGGACCGCGCGTCTTCCCCCGTTTCGCTCCGATCGCAGCCCCCGTTCGAACCGGCTCGATTATAGGCCGCCCGTCGTCCCGACGGAACGCCACGCGTCAGGCGAGGCCGGCCTCGCGCCGCAGCGCGGCGAGCTCTTCGGGTGTGAGCGGCCTCGTCGCGCCCGGCGGGAGGTCCCCGAGCGCGACCGGGCCTTCTCGCACGCGCAGCAGCCGCCGCACCGGATGACCGACGGCGCGGCACATCAGCCGCACCTGACGCTTACGCCCCTCCCGGAGCACGATCCGCACCCACGATTCCCCCGGCCCGCGCGGGAGCGCGACGTCGTCCGCGAGGCCGACGCGCGCCGGCGCTGTGCGCCGCCCGTCGATGACCACGCCCTCGCTCAGCCGCCGCAGCGCTTCCGGGCCGGGCCTCCCGCGCACCAGCGCCAGATACTCCTTCTCCAGCCCGAAACGCGGGTGGGTGAGCCGGTGCGTGAGCTCCCCGTCGTCGGTCAGCAGAAGCAGGCCTTCGCTGTCGCGGTCGAGCCGGCCCACGGGGTAGACGCGCGCCGTAACGTCGGGCGGGAGCAGATCCATCACGGTCGGCCGGCCCCGGTCGTCGCGGACGGCGCTCAGGTAGCCGGGCGGCTTGTTCATGAGAAGGTACGTCCTCGGCCGCTCGAGCGTGATGGGCTTCCCATCGACGGCGATCGCGTCCACCTCCGGGTCGACCGTCGAGCCGAGCCGGTCGACGACGACGCCGTTCACCGTCACGCGGCCAGCGGCGATGAGCGCTTCGGCCGCGCGGCGGGAGGCGACCCCCGCACGGGCCAGGACCTTCTGCAAGCGTTCCCGCGGCACAGCTCAGGATATCCGCCGCCACAGCCAGAACGCCGACGCCGCGACGCCCACCGCGGCGATTGCCGCGGCGGCCCCCGCCGTCCACGCCCACCAGGGCGCTCCCCGCCCCGGATCTGTCGGTCCAGCGACGCGCGGCTCCAACGCGCGCGGGGTCGCAGCCGGCGGCCGCACAGCCACGTCGGCCGGCCCGGCCGGCGTCTTCGTGACGAGCGCCGCCGTGGCGGCGAGCGCCTCCGAGCGAGGGCGGGCCCCGCTCGACAGCCGAACCGGAGTCTGCGAGGCTGTCGGCGCGGGCGCGGTCGCTGTGGCCGTCGGCGACGCGGGTGTGGGTGACGGCGTCGCCGTGGGCGGCGATGTCCGACGCCAGCCGGCGTCGTCGATGAGGATGGACGCTAGCCCCGCCCCGGCCGGGGCCAGCAGCACGCGCGGGCGCGCCGAACGAGCCTCGGGCGGGGCTTGCGCCGGGCCCGTGGTCAGATGGCGATATCCGCTTTCTGGTCGTTCGAGCGCCTCCGTCGAGTCCACCGTCGCCAGGGCGGCGCCGCTGCCATCGGGAGACGCGTACCAGGAGACGCGCAGGAGCGCACGTTCGACCGCAGGGTCGTCGGACAGTACCCAGGCGTCGAACTCGTACCAGGCGCCTCCTTCCACCACCACCGTCTGGTACGCCCACTTCGTGGCGTCGGTGGCGCTGCGCAGGAGGCCAGCGCGCTCGCCCGAGCGTGCCCGCGAGCTCGTCGAGAGTTCGCCGCCGTACTTCTGCCATGCGACCGGCACGCCGTCCGCGACCTCCTCGAACCCGGCATTGCGGAGCTCCTCGCCAGGGCCGGGCGTGGGTGTCGCCGTCGGCGTCGGCGTGGTCGTGGAGGTGGCCGTCGCGGACGGCGTGGCCGTGGGCGTCTGCGTCGGCGCCGACGTCGGCGTCGGCGTGGCGGGCGCGGGACCATCGACGGTTACGGCGTCGACCCGCACCTCGACGCCGGAGGCGACGCCACGCACCTCGACGTTCACGAGAGCGGACCGAGCTCGCGTGGGCGCGGTCGCTTGCGCGCTCAGAAACTGGAAGACGCCGTCCCGCCTGGTGGTCCACGGAGTCACGTTGGTCAGCACACTGACCCCGAAGCCGTCGTCCCCGTCCATCCACTCGACGGTCAGCCGCGCGTCGGCGGCGCCGCCCGACACGGCCAGCGCCGCGCCGAAGACGTAGCGCGCGCCCGGGGTCACGTACGGCAGCGCCTGGCGGGCGACGGCCTGGGGATCGCCCTTCGCGGGGTCGGGCGCGATACGAAGGACGTAGGCGCCCTCGGGCGCGTCGGACGCGGCGACGCGTTCAGCCGCGAGGCTGCGGAAGCGCCACGCCGAGAGGTCCGGCTCTTCGAATCCGCCGTTGCGCGTCAGCTCGACGCCATGGACGGAGGCGCCACCGAGGACGACGCCGCACACCGCGGCGGCGATGGCGGCGCCGCGCGCGACCGCCCGCATGTCGGACTCCTTCCGGCTGCGTGCGCCGCCGGAAGGAGAGGCCGACTTACGTCTGCACCGGCGCCTCCATGCCGACGACGTTCACGCCCAGAATCTTTCTGGCGTGCTCGAGCGCCCACGCGTGAGCAGCAGGGTCGAATGATGCCACACACGAGGCGTCGATTTCCACCCGGTAGTCCCGG
>DATLZC010000185.1:0-5403 GCA_035574215.1 Dehalococcoidia bacterium
GCCCTTCGCCGAACGCCTGGACCTGCTGCTCCGCAACGACGAGCTGCGGGCGTCCCTGGGCGGCGCCGCGCGCGAGGCCGTCCAGCGCTTCCGCTGGAGCAACGTCGCCGAGGCGATGGACGGAATCTACAGCCGGCTCCTCGACCGCCCGCCCGCGCACCTCCGCCGGCGGTGAGGTTCTCCTATCCGCCGCCGAGCCGTAGACTGGTCTGCGAACCATGAACGACTTCCGCCCCGAACGGGCGCTCGTCATCGTGGCGCATCCGGATGACGCCGAGTTTCTGTGCGGCGGCACCGTCGCGCGTCTCGCGGACCAGGGCTGCGAGATCTACTACCTGCTCGCCACGAGCGGCGACAAAGGCACCAAGGACGAATCGCTTACGCCACAGGCGCTCGCCGCCATCCGTGAGCGCGAACAGCGGGCCGCGGCCGCTACGCTGGGCGTCCGCGAGTGCTTCTTCCTCGGCTATCCCGACGGCGAGCTCGAAGAGACGCTGGAGCTGCGGGGGCAGTTCGTGCGGTTCATCCGGAGCCTCCAGCCCAACGTCTTGCTGACGTGGGACGGCTTCCGCAACGGCTTCAACCATCGCGACCATCGCGTCGTCGGCCGGGTGGCGCGCGACGCCGTCTTCCCGGCGGCCCACGACCCGCTGTACCACCCCGAGCTGCGCGAGCTCGGACTCGCCCCGCACCGCATCGACGAGCTCTGGCTCTTCGGCGCCGACGAGCCGGACCACCACGTCGACATCGAGCCGTATCTCGAGCGCAAGGTCGACGCGCTGCTGGCCCACGAGAGCCAGATGCGCGGCCGCACCCGCGAGGACCTGCTCCGGCTGTTCCGCGAGCGGGCGAAGGACGTGAAGCGACGGACCGGCTTCCGCTTCGCCGAAAGTTTCCGCCGCATCGACAACCGCCAGCGTCCGCCCGGACAGCCGCCCGGGGCGATGACCCGCGGCCGGACGCGACGGCCCGCCGCAGCGAGGACGTAGGATGGAAGAGCTCGCGTACCGGACGTTCCTGCTGGGGTTCGCCTTCACCGTCGCAGCGAGCGCGCTGTATGTCGCGCTGCCGCTGTGGCCGCGCGTGTTGTACCGGGCGGCGGCTACCCAGGCGGGCAGCGTCGTCATCGCGGCGCCCGGCTCCGTGCCCGGATGGCTCCCGCCGGCGGCGACGGCCGCGAGCGTCGGCGCGCTGGCGTCGCTCACGGCCTCGCTCGGTCTCCGCTGGGCCGCCGCCGGCCATCCCCCGTTCGCGAACATGTGGGAGTACACGGTCGCGTTCACCTGGGGCATCGTCCTCTTCTACGTCCTGTTCGAGCGTCTGTACCGCCAGCGGACGCTGGGCGCGGTCACGCTGCCCGTGGCGGCGACGCTTCAGGCCGTCTCGCTGGCATTCTTCCCGTCGGAGGTGCAGCCGCTCATCCCGGCGCTGCAATCCGAGCGCATTCTGTTCCTGCACGTCGGGACGATGATGGTGGCCTACGCCGCGCTCACAGTGTCCTTCGGTGGCGCCGTCCTCTACTTCGTGCAGGGCGGCGGCCGCCGCTTCGCGCGCCTCCCCGACGCGAGCCTCGCGGAGGAGATCGCGCATCGCGCCGTCCTCGTCGGCTTCCCGCTGCTCGCGCTGGGGATCGCGCTGGGCGCCTGGTGGGGCAACTCGGCGTGGGGCCGGTACTGGGGCTGGGACCCGAAAGAAACGTCGGCGCTGGTCACCTGGCTGATCTACGCCCTGTACCTCCACATGCGCGGGCTCCGCGGATGGAGGGGCGGACGAGCCGCCGTCGTCCTCATCGCGGGTTACGCCGCCGTGCTCTTCTCCTACTTCGCCGTGAACCTGGTGGTCTCCGGCCTGCACTCGTACGCGGGCGTCTAGGGCTGTTCGGCACTGGCACGCCGCGAGCCTACGGAGGCAGGATCTCTTCGTGCGGGCCATCGGATGGCTCTGGCCGGCGCTGCTCATGGTCTGGGCGGCGTGCGCCGCCGCCCCGGTGGGACGCGCTTGCGAGCTGCCTCCCGGTCAGGCCGCGGGACGTCTCGCCTTCGACGCCCCCTATCCCTGCTGGCTTCCCGCCGGCTATTCCCTCCAGCGCGTCGCCTACGAACCGGCCGACCCATCGGGGTTGTCCCACGGCGCCACGCTCGCCTGGACCGACCGAAGCGGCCGGGAGATCATCCTGACGGCCCGGGACCACGACCCCGGATATCTCGCGGTCAACATCGGGACGAAGGGACGCCCCGTCGACATCGACGGCGTCGAGGGGCGCCTCTACGAGGGCGACTCCGGGGCCGGTCAGTACCTGTACGAGCTCCGCTGGAGCAGCGGTGGGCTGTTCTATCAGCTCCACGCGCTCAAGGCGCCCGGCGTCGACGCCGACGCGACGCTGCGAATCGCCCGGTCGCTTCCGTAGCGGCGCCATTCGGCGGGCTGCTACGATCGTGGTGTGATCGTCGACGCCCACACGCATGTCTTCCCCCCGTTCGTTCGCGAACGACGCGAGGAGCTTCTGGAGACAGAGCCGACATTCCGTGAGCTCTACTCCGACGCGCGCGCCCGCCTCGCGACGGCCGAGGAGCTGCTCGCGAGCATGGACCGCGCAGGTGTGGATGTCAGCGTGATCGTCGGCTTCGCCTGGCAGGACCCGGCCCTCTGCGCCCGCCACAACGACTACCTCCTCGAGGCCGCGCGCCAGAGCGGCGGACGTCTCATCCCGTTCGTCACGGTGAACCCCTCGGACCCCGGAGCGCGGGACGAGCTCCGCCGGTGCGCCGCGGCGGGCGCGCGGGGCATCGGCGAGCTCAGGCCCGCCAACCAGGGCTTCGACCTGGGCAACTCGGACGAGGCCGACCTTCTTTTGTGGGCCTCCAGCGCGTACGACCTGCCGCTCCTGTTCCACGTGAGCGAGCCCGTAGGCCATCCGTACGCGGGCAAGCGCGGCCTCCCGATCGAGCAGTTCTACCGTTTCGTGAGCTCCGCGCCCGGCGTCACGGTCATCGGCGCGCACTGGGGCGGCGGCGCCCCGCTGTACGGCCTCATGCCCGAGGTGCGCGGCGCGTTCGAGACCGTGTACTTCGACACGGCGGCGTCGCCCTACCTCTACGACCCCGCGATCTTCCGGCACGTCGCCGACATCGTCGGCCCGGAGCGGATCCTCTTCGCCAGCGACTACCCCCTGATCGCGCAGGAGCGAGCGCTCGAGGACGCCCGCGCGGGCGGCCTGGACGAACGCGCGCTCGAACTCGCGCTGGGCGAGAACGCCCGGCGGCTTCTGGGGCTGCCTCATGTCCGACGGTGACCTTCGCCTCTTCGTTGCCATCGAGCTGCCCGACGACGTGCGGGAGGCCCTCGGGCGCGTCCAGGAAGACCTCAAGCGGAGGATCGGGCGGGCCAGCCGGCAGCCGCGGGCGCCGGTGCGTTGGACGCGGCCGGAGGGCATCCACGTGACCCTGAAGTTCCTGGGGGCGACGCCGCCTTCGCGCGTCGGCCCGCTAATCGATGCGCTACGGGCGGCGGTACCTCCTTTCCGGCTCTCACTACAGCCGGACGGAGTGGGCAACTTCGGCGGGAAGAACAACCTGCGCACCCTCTGGGTGGGGCTCGAGGGCGACGTCGCCGCCCTGGCCGAGCTCGCGGGCGCGGTGGACCGGGCCGTCCGTCCCCTGGGGTACGCCCCCGAAACGCGGCCGTTCCGGGCGCACCTGACCCTGGCGCGCCTCGCCGACCGCGTCGACCGGGTGGAGCGGGCGGCCCTCCACGCGGCGGTGATGAGCTATGCGCCCCCGGCGTTGCCGCCGTTCGTGGCCGACCGCGTGAGCCTCATGAAGAGCACGCTGGCCCCCGGGGGCTCCATCTACGAGCGGCTGGCGAGCTTCCCGGGCGATTGACGGGCGCGCCGCTCCGAAGGGGCCGATGTTCACTTGACCGCCCCGCGGGCCGAGTCTTAAGATGCGGACACCGGAGCGGGAGAGCGGCGTATGCTGGACGCCCACCGGTTCGAAGCGGTTCGAGGCCTTACCGGGGCATCCGTCGAGTGCGGATGCCCTGTTGTTTTTCCTCTCGTGGGCGCGGGGATACCCGCACATCGGGCCGAAAGGAGCCAGCGATGAACTCCAGCCTCATCGGGAAGATCGAGAAGGCGAAGCGCTACGCGATGGAGCGAGATCGCATCACGTTCCGCAGCCTCGAGGTGGACTTCCGGGGCGAGAACGCGACGCATCGCGTGTCCCTGGAGGGCGAGGCGTGGCGCTGTACCTGCGACTTCTTCCGAGGATGGGGCGCGTGCGCGCACACCATGGCCCTCGAGCGCATCCTCGAAGGGATGGTTCCCGAAGCGGCCCTCTATCAGGAGCCGGCCGTCCGCTAACGCGCGGGCTGTTTCTCCCTGGGCGCAGCCGTGGGCGCTCTTACTCGATCCCCAGGCGCTCGCGGTAGTAGGCGATGGTGCGCCGGAGCCCTTCGCGCAGGTCGACCTCCGGCCGCCAGCCGGTGAGACGCATCAGCTTCTCCGACGACGCGTACGACGCGGGCACGTCGCCGGGACGGGGCCCCAGGTCTTCGATGGGCGCCCGCCGGCCGCACAGCTCGAACACCAGCTCGAGCACATCCCGCACCTTCATCCCCGTCTCGGAGCCTACGTTGAACACCTCGAGCCCGCGCCGTCCGAGCACCTCGACGTGCGCCCGGGCGAGGTCTCCGACGTAAATGAAGTCCCGCACCTGCTCCCCGTTCCAGTACAGCGGCACCGGCCGCCCCTCGAGCGTCGCCCGAATGAAGTTGGGAATCGCGTGCGTTTCGGGATTGTGCAGCTCGCCCGGGCCGTACGGATTGAAGTAGCGCAGGATGACGGCGTCCATGCCATGCAGATAGTGGTACGTCGTCACGAAGGTCTCGATCGCGACCTTGGTGGCGCCGTACGGGTTCGATTGCGCCCCGAGCGGGTCGTCTTCGCGGATAGGTAGGCGCTGCGGCGCGCCGTACACGCACGCGCTCGACGAAAACACGATGTTCCCGACGCCTGCGCGCCGCATCGCTTCGAGGAGACGGACCGAGTTGACGATGTTGTTCTCGGCGAAGCGCACCGGCTCCTCGACCGAGCGGGCGACCTCGATGAAGCCGGCCATGTGGACGACGGCGTCCTGCCCTCGAAGCCACGTCTCGAGCCGCGGATCGGCGAGACTCCCCGCGATGAAGCGCGCGGCCTCGGGCACGAGCTCGCGGCGGCCACGGGAAAGGTCGTCCACGACGGTGACGTCGTGCCCGCGTTCGAGCAGCGCCGCGCAGACGTGGGAGCCGATGAACCCCGCGCCGCCGGTGACGAGCACCCGCAACGGCCTATTCCTCGAAGCGCTTGAAGACGAGGCAGGCGTTCTGCCCGCCGAAGCCGAAGCTGTTCTTCAGCACCACCCG
>DATLZC010000186.1:0-5599 GCA_035574215.1 Dehalococcoidia bacterium
ATCTGGTCGAGCTCCGCCCAGACCTTCTTCTTGAGCTCGAGGTCCTCGGGCACCGCCTCGATGATGAGATCGGCGTCGCGGAGGTCTTCGACCTTCGTGGTGAACGACAGGATCTGCTGCGCGCGCTCGAGTTGCTCCGGCGTGTTCTTGCCCAGCTCCACGCCTCGCTTAATGCCGAAGCGGCCTTCGAAGATGTTCTGCCGCGTGCGCTCGAGCAGTTCGTCAGTGAGGTCGCGGACGCGCGTTGGGATGCCGGCGAGCGCGCAGACCTGGGCGATGCCGCCCCCCATGACGCCCCCGCCCATCACGCCGATGAGCTTGATGTCTTCGACCTTCATCGTCGTCTCCTCTGGTTGATTCGCCGTCATGCTACCGCCGCCCTCGCGGGTGGACCAGAGCGAGATGGCCCTCAGCAGGCCATGCGCCGGACGACCTCGAACATGACCTGGCAGCCGAGGCGCAGGTTCTCGATGGAGATGCGCTCGTTGTGCCCATGCACGGTCGCAGCCTCTCTCCCGTCCAGCAACACCGGCGTCAGACCGTACGCCACGGCGCCGCGGCGTCGGAACACACGCGAGTCGGTGAAGCCGGTCGCCACGCTCGGAACGACCACGGCGTCCTCGACGTGCTCCCGCAGCACCTCCTCCATCACCCGGAAGAGCTCGGTGTCGTGCGGCGACGGCGGGGCGTGGGACTCCATGACCTGCTCGATCTGGACCTTCGGGTCGTCGATGACCCGCTCGAGCTCTCTGATGAATTCCTGCGGGTCGGTTCCGGGGAGGAGGCGGCAGTCGAGGCTGGCCTCCGCCACCCCGGGGATGACGTTGTGCTTGATGCCTGCGCGGGCCATCGTCACGCTGATGGAGTCGGTGAGCGTGGAGCGCATCACGTCGTCTTCGGCCGCGAGCCTTCGGAGCGTCTCTTCGCTGGTGTCGGGGACGAAGCCGGCGCGTTCCAGGCGCGCGAAGTACTCCACGTGAGCGGTCGTGAGCCGGATGGGGCGCTCCCATTCGAGAATCCGGTTCAGGGCCCGCACGATGCGGTCCAGCGGGTTGTTCCGGTGGGGGACGGAGCCGTGCCCGGGCCGCCCCTCGGCGCGCAGGGTGAGCCAGAGCGGCCCCTTCTCGGCGACGCCACACAGAAACGCCGGCCTACGGACGCCCAGAAGCTCCGTGTGCCCGCGCCCGCCCTCGTTGATGACGTACTCCGCCTCCAGCGCCTCCGGATGGTGCCGGTCGAGCCAGTCGACGCCGTACGCGCTGCCCGCTTCTTCGTCGGCGCACGCGAGGAACACGAGGTCGCGCTTCAGGGGAAGGCCGAGGCGCTTCACCAACAGGAACGCCATTAGCTCCATGATGGCGAGCGATTTCATATCGAGAGCGCCCCGCCCCCAGATGTAGCCGTCCACTACGGCGCCGCTGAATGGCGGCATCTGCCAGTACTGCGCCTCCACCGGAACGACGTCGGTGTGGTTGAGCAGGACGAGCGGGCGTTTGGACCCGTCGCCCGGAAGGCGGGCGCGGAGGTTCATGCGGCCCTGGCTCTGGGCGTCGGACGCGTCGTACAGCTCGATGGCGTCGACGCCCTCGGCGCGAAGGACGCTCTCGAGAAAGCGGCAGGCTGCCTCTTCGTTGCCGGGCGGGTTCGAAGTGTCGATCTGGATGTAGCGCGACAAGAGGTCGGTCGCCTCGGCCGTCACGCCGTCCCAGTCGATGGGCATGCGCTCGTTCATCGGTCAAGCTCCGTGAACATCCACGAAAGCGGCCCCAAGGATAGCCGAGACGCGCGCGGATTCGCTACCGGCGCTTCACGCCGGGGGCGCTGAGCTGCCACATCACCACGAGGCCGACAGCCACCAGCGAAGCCGCGAAGACGCTGTTGGCGAGCCATCCCTCCAGCGGCCAGCGCCAGATCGAGTAGCCGCCCCCACCTTCCGAGTCTCCGATGTGCACATCGAAGGCGTGCTGGAGCCGCTGGCCGTCGGCGAACTCGACCTCCACCTGGACGGTCCAGTCTCCCGGCCGGGCCAGGGTCGAGTCGAATCCGACGAATGAGGCCTGCGCTGTGGACTGCGTCGTCTTCGACAGGTCCAGCGTTCCCGCCTCCTCATCGCCCCGGAGGAACCGGAGGCGAGCCGCGGCGATCTCCGGCACCGACGAGAATTCGGAGCCGACGCCGACGTTGAACGTGTTCTCGCCTGGCGCGCCAGGGTCGACGCTGAGGAAGAGCTGGAGCGCCCCGACCTCCGCCGCCTGGCTCAGGGCGCCCGCGCGTCGCGAAACGGTCGGCGTTTCATCTCGGGACACCGCGGCGCTCGCGGGCGACTGGAGCTGCGTCAGAACCGCGACGGCGGCGAGCACGGCGACGCCCAGCGCCGCCTCGATGCGGACGGTGGCGGCGAGCCGACGATGCAGGCTGCGAAGCGCTTCGCTCGCCCCGAGCCCCGGCTCGCGGACGACCCGGCCGGGGCTTTCGAAGCGCAGGGCGGCGTGGACGACACGCGGCCGCAGCATGTACGCGTTGTACGCCCCGGCCAAGAGCGCCAGGCACGCCACGGCGAGCTTGCCCGAGAGCGCGCGCCCCCAGTTGGTCGACCACAGATCACTCGGAGTCTCGGACTGGATGAACGCCGACACGATCCCGCTCGCCAGAAGCAACGCCACGGAGACAGCGGCGAGCATCGAAAACCGGCGGAACGCTTCCGCGGCGAGCACGGTCCGGGGGCCCGCCCGAAGGGCGTCGAGCCAGCGCGGAAACGTAACGCCTACCACGAGAAGCGACCCGATCCATGTCGCGCTGCCCAGAGCGTGCAGGAAATCGATGGTCGTGGACCATACGGCTCCGTCGCTGGCGGCTGCGTGGCTGACCAGGGACGACGTGAGCAGCAACGCGACGCCGACGGGAAGCAGCGCCGCCATCGACCACGTCGACCAGCGGGGCCCCGACCCGCGCCAGGCGACGACGAGGAGGAGCAGACCCGCAGCCGCGATGCCCTGGCGCGCGAGCAGATACTTCCCGAACCGCGTCTGCGTCAGCAGGTCATCGGCCCGCCCCAGGTCGCCCAGCCGGTCGGCCTGCACGAGGAGTTGGAGGAGCGCGCCCTCGAACGCCAGGGCCACGGCGATGGCGCCCACGCCCAGCGTGACCCAACGGGTGGTGCGCCACATCCGCTCCCGATCGCCCGCGCTGAGGAGCCTGGACGCTGGCCAGGCCACGAGGAGCGCGAAGGCGACGCCGCCCGTGAGCGCAGTCCCCGCCAGCGTCACGATCCAGCGCGCGGCGCTGTCGAGCGCGGACGGCCGGTCCGATGACGCCGCGCCGCCAGCGATGACCGCGGCCATGCCTCCCGGAACGCCGCCATCCGGGAGAAGGACCGTAAACACGAACGACCCCTGCCAGGTATGAGCGTCGACGGTGGAGAGGTTGCGCCAGACGACGGTGTAGTGTCCGGGCGGAAGTTCCCGGGGAACCTGCGCTTCCAGCGTGTCGGGCCGCGGGAACGACACCGGGCCCAACGGAACCTCCTGTGCGTTCTGGTCCCAGAGCTGGACCGTGGTCACCGAAGGCTCGACGGGCTCGGTGAAGGTGATCGTGATCGCGCGCGGCGGCTCGCGGAGCTGCGCTCCGGGCGCGGGTTCGGACGACGCCTGTGTGGCGTGCGCGAGCGCGGTGTGCGCGGGCGCGAGCCACGCGGCGCACAGGACGGCGACAACGGATGCGAGCAGCGCGCGTTTCACGTGCCTGGAATGGCGAACCGCCCATGGCTGCGGGCGGTGGCGCCAGTGTATGCGGGTTGGCCGTTTCGGAGCAACCTCAGACCACGCCCCGTTCCTTCAGGAACGTCACCGCGCCGGCCAGGCTCTCTTCCGGCTGGCGCTGGTCGATCTCGAACACGCGGAGCGCCGCCGAGGGCAGCCCCTCAGCGATGTAGCGCCAATCCACCGTGCCGCGCCCCGGCGCGCGATGGTCCGCGAGGCCGTCCACATCGTGCAGGTGCGCGCCGATGGTGCGCTGGCCGTGCAGCCGCAGCCACGACCGGCAGTCCACGAGCCCGAGCCGGCTCTGCACCTCGGCGTGGCCCACGTCGTGCCAGTACCCGGCGGCTTCCAGGGGGTACGGCTCCAGCAGGTCCGCCACCTCGTCCACCTGCGGGATTTCGTGGTAGTGCAGGCGGTTCTCGAGCCCGATCGCGACCCCTCTCGCGGAGGCGTACGTAACGAGCTCGTCCAGCGTGCGGCGCGCTCGCTCGAGATACGGAGGCGCCATGGCGGCGCGCCGTTCGACGCACGCCCGCCGCAACGCGGCGACCTCATCGCCCTCGCGCACCCCCGAGTCGTAGAGGCGCCGGAGACGGCGTTCTTCTTCGAACATGTCGCCGCCTACGGCGCCCAGGTGCACGACCACGTACCTCGCGCCCGCGTCGGCCGCGTGGTCGACGCTGCGCTTCGCGTACGCTAAAGCGAGCGTGCGTTCCTCTTCGTCGAGCGAGGCCAGGTTCAGCGAGCTGTTGCGCCTGCCGTTGCCATCCACGGTCAGCGGCGCCGGCGCATGGACGCTCGACAGGCGCATCTCCGGCGTCTTCAAGAGCGCATCGAAGGGCGCCTCGGGCGTCGCGTGGCTCACCTCGACGGCGTCGTAGCCCGCCGCGCGAGCGATCTCGACGAAGCGCGCCATGTCGCGCTCGAAGCGCTCCTGTTGAGCCCACATGGTCGAGAGGGCGAGCATGCGTGTCACGCTCCAGTTGTACCAGACGACGGCCCCCGAAGGCTCGGCGCTGGAGCCACCCCCGTCAGGGGATGGTATGCGGGCGCGCTGTACGCCTTCGGCGTGGGTATCTCCGATGGACACTGCGGGTGCGGGCGGACCTGCCGCTCATGCGGAACGAATATTCGCCGTTCCGGCTGAATCGGTGAGAGGCGGTCCGAGCCGCTTCTCGTACCAGGCGACGTCCCAGTAACGCCCGAACTTCCGTCCGACCTCGTGGGTGACGCCCGCTAATGTGAAGCCAAACCGCTCGTGCAGGGCCACCGACGCCGGATTCGGCAACGTGATGGCAGCGATGGCGAGCCGCAGGTCCTCCTTTGCGATGGCTTCGAACAGCGCTCGGTACAGTAGCGTGCCGATTCCCAGGCCGACGGCGTCGGGCGCGCAGTAGATCGTCGTTTCCACGGTGGTGTCGTAGGCCCGCTTCGTCCGGAACGGAAGCGTCCCGGCGTACGCCAGCAGGAGCCCGTCGCGTTCGGCGACGAGGAGCCGATGGGGTCCCGTCGAACGGAACTGAGCCAGCCACGCGCGCCGGTCGTCGGGCGACACCGGCTCGAGGTCGAAAGTGATGGCGGTGCGCCGGACGTAATGGTTGTAGATCTCCGCGAGGCGCGGGGCGTCGTCGGCCCGAGCGTAGCGGATCGAGACGTCAGCCGCTGGGCCGCTGGATGGGGCGATGCCGGCCATGTGCGGACGCCGCTGTCAGCGCGGCACTTCCTCCAGGGGGATGACGGCGTCGTCGAGGTGGGGGGCGCCGTTGGCGTCGGCGGCTTCGAGCTCGGCGATGACCTTCTCCCCCTCCTCGATGAGGGCCGAGAGGAACTCGGGCTCGTCC
>DATLZC010000187.1:0-9421 GCA_035574215.1 Dehalococcoidia bacterium
GGCCCGCGCCCGGTTGAACGGCTTGCCGCGCTCGAACCGCAGCACGAACGACTGGTACTCCTCCGGCTCGCCGAGGCCGTAGATGCACGACACCGACGCCACGATGAGCACGTCGCGGCGCTCGAACAGCGCCCGCGTCGCGGCGTGACGCAGCTTGTCGATCTCGTCGTTGATATCGGCGTCCTTCGCGATGTACGTGTCCGTCCGCGGGATGTACGCCTCCGGCTGGTAGTAGTCGTAGTACGAGACGAAGTACTCGACCGCGTTCTCGGGGAAGAACTCCTTGAACTCCGAGCAGAGCTGGGCGGCGAGGGTCCGGTTGGGGGCGAGGACGAGCGTCGGACGATTCACCCGCGCGATGACGTTCGCCATCGTGAACGTCTTCCCTGACCCGGTGACGCCGAGCAGCGTCTGCCGCCGGTAGCCCTTCAGGACGCCCTCGACCAGGGCGTCGATGGCCTGCGGCTGATCCCCTGTGGGACGGAAATCGGAGACGAGCTTGAAGCCGGGCATCGCGCAGTCTCAGTATAGCCAGCCCGGCGTCCGTCTACGGCTTCCGGGCGAACCAGGCGAGCGCCCGGCGAATGCGCTCCTCGAGAGGCCGGTCGGCGTCGCCGGCTTCGGCCGCCGCGGCGGTGGCCTCCGCCTGCGAGTAGCCGAGGCTGACGAGCGCCGCCACGACATCCTCGTCGGGCCGGGGCGCTGCCGGGCGCGCCACGGCTCCGTCGCCTGACACCGCGAGAGGCGCCAGGCGCGCCTGGAGGTCGAGGACCAGCCGTCCAGCCGTTTTCTCCCCGATGCCTGGCACGGCTCGCAGGCGCGCGACGTCGCCCTGGACCACCGCCGTCGCGAGCTCTCTCGCGCTCATCGCGGAGAGCAGCGCGAGCGCTGCCCGCGGCCCGACGCCCGACACCGAGATGAGCTGCTCGAACACCTCGAGGTCGGTGGGCGTCTCGAAGCCGTACAACGCCATGCCGTCCTCGCGCACCAGCAGGTGGGTGTACAGCGTGACGTCGCGTCCTTCCGTGAGTGACACGCACAGACCCGAAGGAACCGACGCTTTGAATCCAACGCCGGCCACGTCCACCACTACCCAGTCGGGACCGACGGCCGCGACCACACCCCGAAGCCGCGCGATGGGGCTCACGGCATGGCCTCCTTCACGGCGAGCTCGCGTGTACGCAGCGCGTGGCACAGCGCGACGGCGAGCGCGTCGGCGGCGTCCTTCGGCTCCGGCGGCGCCGGCAGGCCGAGCTGCAGGCGCACCATCCGTTGCACCTGGGCCTTGTCGCCCCGCCCATACCCCGCGACCGCGAGCTTGACCTCGCCCGGCGCGTACTCGGCGACTTCGAGGCCGCTGTGCGCGACCGCGATCATGGCCGCCGCCAGCGCCTGCCCGAGGGTCAACGCGCTGCGATGGCTGCCGCCATTCACGCGCGGCACATACGGCGTCTCCACAGCCGCCGCTGAGACTTGGTACCGCTCGATGATGGCCACGAGGTCAGTGAAGATGGTGACGAGCCGCTCGGGAACAGGGGCGCGGGCAGAGGGACGGATCGTGCCGTACGCGACCGCGCGGACATCGGGGCCGTCTCGCGAGACGACGCCCCAGCCGGTCACCCGGAGTCCTGGATCGATGCCGATCACGGTCAGCCGCGAGGCGATGGCGGCCTCCTGCCGTTCAGGCGTATGCGGCGAGCACCTCGTCCGGGAACTCGGCGTTGAAATAGACGCGCTGCACGTCATCCAGCTCCTCGAGCCGGTCGATGAGCCGCAGCGTCTGCTCCGCGCGCTTGGCGTCGAGCTGCACGGTCGTGGTGGGCACCCGCGAGATTTGCGCCTCGGCCACGGTCGCCCCGGCGTCTTCGAGCGCCTTACGCACCCGCTCGAGGTCCTCGGGCCGCGTGTAGATCTCCATCGCTGTGCCCTCGATCTTGAAGTCTTGCGCCCCGGCGTCGATGGCGACGAGCGCCAGCTCTTCCGCGCGCTCCGGCTCCACCGTCAGGTTGATCACGCCTCGCGTCTCGAACATCCAGGCGACGCTGCCGGATTCGCCGAGATTGCCGCCGAGCTTGCTGAAGGCGTTCCGCAGCTCCGCGACCGTCCGGTTCCTGTTGTCGGTCAGCGCTTCGATGAGGATGGCCGCGCCTCCAGGGCCGTAGCCTTCGTACACGACCTCCTCGAGCCGGGCGCCGTCGGTCGCTCCGGCCGCCCGCTTGATCGCCCGCTCGATCGTCTCGTTGGGCATGTTGTTGTCGCGGGCGCGCTGGATCGCGAGGCGCAGGCGGAAGTTCGCCTCAGGGTCGGGGCCTCCCTGACGCACAGCGACCGCGATTTCGCGGCCGAGCTTGGTGAACAGTTGTCCGCGTCGCGCGTCGGCGACGCCCTTCTGGCGCTTGATCTGCGCCCATTTGGAATGGCCGGCCACGAGACGCCGTGTCCTCCCCTGGCTTCGGCGCCATTGTATACGCGCCCCGAACGCCCCGGCAAAGCCGTGCAGGACAGCTCCCGGGGCCGGCCGCTCAGTACCGCCGCCGGATGCGCCGCGCCGTCTCCACCACCCAGTTCAGCCAGTACGCCGGGCTGAGCGGAAGGTCCTGCGCGTGGAGGTAGTCCGTTCGAAAGCCCCCGAATCCCTGCTTGAACCGCGTGAGCCCCACCCAGGGGTGGTCGGGCCGGTCGTCGGGCGCGATGCCCCAGAAGTTATAGTACGCGCACCCGCGCTCCCGCGCCTCGCGGATGGCCTCCCACTGCACCAGGTACGACGCCGGCACTTTGCGATGGATGTTCGCCGTCGCCCCGTGATGGTAGAAGCCGGAATCCCCGTAGAAGACCACGATGGCCCCTGCCAGCGCCTCGCGCTGATACATGGCGACGTAGACCTGGACACGGTTGTCCCGGGCGAAGCACTCGACCTCACGCTCGAGGAACGCCGCGGAGTATGGCGTGAACTGCTGCCGCTCAACGGTGTCGTAGTACAGCTTCGAGAACGCCGCCCGCAGGCCCGGGTCGCACCCTCGCAGCACTTCGACGCCGTCCTTGATCGCCCGGCGAATCGAGTTCCGCATGGTCTGCCGCATGCCGGCGAGCAATTCCTCATCCGAACGCCGCACATCCAGCGTCCATGTGCTCTCGGCGTGCACATGAATGGGCGCGTCGCGGAAGCCGTGCTGCCGGAACAGCGTCCCGAATGCAGAGTCACGCGAGATTACCGGACTGATGCGAATCCATGCGCACCGCCGCTCTTTCGCGAGCGCTCGCAGCGCCTCGAGGAGCGCGCCGAACGTGCGCTCGGACCATGGCATGAGAGGGCCGTGCGGCACGAAGAGAAAGTGTCCCCGACGCGACCGCATCTCCAACGTGAGCGCCGCGCCGATGAGGTCGCCCCCCTCCCACAGCCCCAGAAAGTGCGCCGGGTGCCCCAGAGAAGTGTTGAGCTCGCCCCAGTTGGAGGATTGCAGGAACGTGTGGCCGGGCTGCGCCGTCACGAAGGCGTCCCAGCGTTCCCGGTCTTCAACCGTTCGCACGTCGATCATGCCGCCATCTCGATCCGTTCGCGAACGAGGCGCGCGATGGCGCGGGCGTCGTCGGCGTCGATCCTCGGGTGCGTGGGCAGATTGAGGGTGGCCGCGCAGGCGGCCTCCACGTTGGGACACGACCCCGGAACGTACCGCACGGCCGCCAGGTCGACGCCCGCGGGCGCCACCGGCGCGTCGTACCATTTGTCCAGAAGGATGCGCTTCTGGCGCGCCCGCGCGATGATGGCGTCCCGCTCCCACGTCGCGACCGGAAAGCGCAGGTACACAGGCACGTCGCCCGGGTCGTGAAGCGCCGGAAGCGCCATCCCGTCGAGCTCGGCGCGGTAGATGTCGGCCATGGCTCGCCGGTGCGCATTGAGAGCGTCGAGCCGATCGAGCTGTCTCGCCGCGAGGCGCGCCAGCGGCGCCGGAAGGCGTCGAACCCATCCCGAAGGCCGGCCCCCTCGCAACTCCTCGGGGGCGACCGCCCGGGACAGCAGCCCCGCGCGTTGGAGCCCCACCAGCAGCGCGACGCCGATCCTCGCGCGGAAGTACAGCGGCAGTACGGCGACGTTGGTCGCCACCGGATGGAGCAGTTGCTGGGCGATCCATCGCCTCGAGGGGAGGCGAAGCCGCTCGTACAGCGCTGCGACCCTCTCCGCGAGCTCGGGCTCCCTCACCACCAGCATGCCGCCGAAGACCGACGAGATGACCTTGTCCCGGCCGAAGCTGAACACCGCCGCGTCTCCGAATGTGCCCAGCTCGCGCCCTCCGTGGGAGCCCCCGAGGGCGTGCGCGCAGTCCTCGATGAGTAGCAATCGCCGGCGACCGGCGATCTCCGTCACCGCATCCAGGTCGCACGGGATGCCGAACGTGTGCTGCACGATCACGGCCCGGCTGCGCGGTGTCAGCTTTCGCTCGAGGTCCGCAGGATCGATGTTGTACGTCCGCGGGTCCATGTCCACGTAGACGGGGCGTCCGCCGGCCCACAACACCGCGTTCGGCACGGCCACGCAGGTGAAGGCCTGCAGTAGCGCTTCGTCGTCCGGCGACAGGCCCATCGCCGCCAGGAGGGCGTACAGACCCGACCGAGCGCTCTCGAAGGCGAACGCCCGCCCTCCGAATCGAGCCGCGAACCGCGCCTCCAGCGCCCGCACGTCCCGTTCGTCCGTCCAGGTCCACGGCCGCGTGAGCTCGCGCGCCGCGGCGCGGACATCGGAGGCGTCGGTGTTCGGAGAGATCGAGATGGCGATGGGGCGGGTCACTTGCCCTCCGCGCGCCCGCGCAGCCTGTCCAGCACCCGTTCGGCTCCCCGTCCCTCGAACAGCACGATGTCCCCCGCGCAGAGGTCAGCGAGCAACGCGGCCGCCTTCGCCGGGTCGGGCTCGAAGAAGAACCGTCCGTTTCGGGCCGCTTCGTCCATCGCGCGCTCGTAGAAGGGAGCGTAGTCGCCGTTGACGGCGATCATGCGGTCGCAGACCTGGCTCATCCTGACGCCGATCTCTTCGTGAACGGGCCGAGTCAGCTCGGCGAGCTCCGGCACCCCGGAGATGACGATGAAGCGGCGCTCCGCGGGCGCCTCCGCCAGGAAGTCGAGCGCCGCCAGGATCGCCGCGCGGCTCGCGCTGAACGTGTCGTCGATACACGTCGCGCCGCCGGGAAGCTGGCCAGGCTCCATCGTGCGACGGACCGGCTTCACCGCTGATGCGGCGTCGCGAACCTCCGCAAGCGTCATGCCGAGCTCGAGCGCGACCGACGTGGCGGCGAGCAGCGGCTCGACGTTCTGCCTGCCCAGCACCCCGCAACGGAACCGCGCCTCTTCCTGACCATACACGACCGTGAATTCGAGAGCATCCCGGCCGACCGCCACATCCTTCGCCCACACGTCCGCGGGGCCGGTGGCAGAATAGAACCGGCGGGGCACGGCGACACCCTCACTCCGCGCCCTGATGCGCGCGTCGTTGCCGTTCAGCACCGCGAGCCCGTCCGGCGGCAGCGCCTCGATGAGCTCGAACTTCGCTTCCAGCGTCCGTTCGATGCTCCCGAAGAGCGCGAGGTGCTGTTCCGCGACCGCGGTCAGCACGCCGATTCTGGGTCGCACGAGTTCGCAGATGGCGCGGATTTCGCCCTCACGATAGGCGCCCATCTCCACGATCATGACGTCGTAGTCGGCTCCCGACCGGGCGATGAGGCGGGCCACGCCGACGAGCGTATTGACGCTGCCCGGGGTCGCCCAGACCCGGCGGCGCTGCGAGAGGATGGTGGCGAGAAACGTCTTCGTGCTCGTCTTGCCGTAGCTCCCGGTGATGCCGACGACGACGGCGCGGCTGCCGCGCATCGCGCGTCGCGCCCGCTGAACATCCAGGGCCACCAGCGCCTGATTGGGCAGCCGCGCAGCCAGCACGAGCGCGCCCGCCGCAAACGGCAGCAGGCGGTCGATGGCGAGGAACGCCAACGCGAGGCTGAACCAGCGAACGTGGTCATCGAGGTCGGCGGTCATCGCCGCCGCGACGGCGCCTCCGATGGCGGCCCAACCCGCGAAGACGACCGCCGCCGTGAGGGCGAGCGCCCGAAGCGTCCGCGCAGGCCGGCGGATCGTCCGCGCCACCGCTTCCCTCGCGCCGAGCCCCACCTCCAGCGCATACAGCGCCGCGACCGCGGCCAGCGCGGCCTCGCCGGGCTGGGCCCAACGGGCGATGGCGACGAGCGTCGCGAGAAGCGCGAGCCGCGCGATCGGGAGCGGATGGAGCGCCAAGGCCCGGGCAGCCCGCGTGCCCAGAAACGCGCGGAAGCGATCCCATCGGTACTCGCGAACCTGCCACAGGCTGATGTAGAGCAGCGCCGCGCGCGCCGTTCGCAGAGCAGCGAGCGCGGCCGTCGCGAGGGCGAACGCGGTCATCGGGCCGCTCCCTGCACCGTCTCGAAGAACGCCCGCGCACGAGACACGAGGAGGTCGGGGCGCTCGTGGGGCAGCGCGTGGCCCACGCCCTCCACGACCTCGATCTCCGCTCCGCGGACGAGGTCGGCCATACGGCGGCCGTCGTTGAGGGGCGTGGCGCGATCGTCGGCGCCCCAGAGCAGCTTCACCGGCACGCTGACGGCCCGCATGTCGTCCGCGAGATCCTCCTCGACCACGAGCCGGAACGTGTCCCGCATCACCCCGCGGGCCAGGTAGTAGTCCATGGAGCCGAGCGCGCGATACAGCGCCCGCCGCGCGAGGTCGGCTGCTGGCCGCAGGGGCGGCAGCGCGAACACGACGGCGCCGGCCCGGGCGGCCCGGCTCAGTAGCCGCCGTCGCCACGTGATGCGCGGCCGGAGGCCCGCAGCGCCTGTCAGCAGCATCGCCCGGATGCCCGCGCGCCCGGTCCCGGCGAGGCGAATCGCGATCCGCGCGCCGAACGAATGCGCGACCACGAAGGTCGCGGCCGCTCCGAGCTCGCGCGCCATCTCGTCGACGGCGCGCGCGTAGTCCTCCACAGCCCACGGGGCGGGCGGTGGCGGGCTCTCGCCGAAGCCGGGCAGGTCAGGGAGACAGACGGCCCATCCCGCCTCCGCGAGCCCTTCGGCGACGCGGAGCCACCGTTCGCCCCGGCTTCCCCAGCCGTGGAGGACCAGCACGGTCGGCTCGGCGCCGTCCCAGAGACGCGCGAACATGCGCGCGCCGTGGGCGGCGAACACGCGCGTGGCGGGAGTCGTCTCAGGGGGCACCGTCGCGGTCATGTGCGGAGAAGGCGTCGGCGATCAGCCGGTGATGTCCTCACCGCCGTCGACGCCGATGACGTTCCCTGTCATCCAGTACAGGCGCTCGTCGATGAGCGCCGCGATCGCCTTGGCGACGTCTTCGGGCCGCGTGGCGCGCCCGCTCGGGTTGAGGCGCTGCGCGCGTTCGAGCAGTTCGACCCCGCCCGGGATGCGGCGCAGCGCCGGCGTGTCCGTCACCCCGGCGCGGATCGCGTTCGCCGTAATGCCCATGGGCGCGAGCTCGAACGCGAGCTGCCGGATGTGCGACTCGAGCGCGGCCTTGGCGGCGGACACAGCGCCGTACGACTTGATGACGCGGGTCGACCCCGAACTCGTCATCGCGAAGATACGGCTGCCTCGCGTCAGGAGGCCCGCCGCCACCAGGTCCTGCGTCCAGTACACGAGACTGTGCGCCATCACGTCCAACGTCATCTCCATCTGCTTCTGGGTGATGGCGTCCTTGGGCGACTCAGCGATGAACGGGTTCAGCGTGCCGAACGCCAACGAGTGCAGGAGCACGCGCACACGCCCTCCGCCGTCCTGCTGGAATCGCTCGCGGATGGCGTCGACCACCATCCGTCGCTTCTCGGCGTCGGCCGCGTTCACGTTGAAGAACACGGCCTGCCGGCCCATGCCCAGAATCTCGTCGCGGATCCGTTCCGCGTTCGGAAGCGTGGCCCGCATGTCGAGATGGACGCCGAAGATGTTCAGGCCGGCGCGCGCGAGTTCGAGGCTCGTCGCGCCGCCGAACCCGCTGGATGCGCCCAGAATCAGCGCCCAGTCAGGACCCGAAGCCGCCGTCATGCACACCTCCCTGTCAATCGAGACGCAGCGCTCCGTCCGTCGAGAGGAGCAACTCCCGGAACCGCGCGACGGTTCCCTGCTCCCCTTCCATCGCGCTCCGCACCGCCTGATAAAGCTGCTCCGTCGTCGCGACGCAGTATCGCATGGATTCGGCCGCCACGCGAAGCGCCTGTGCGTACTGCGTTGGCCGGTCGGCGGGCGGCCGCTGCCGGTATCCGTTCACGAAGACGACCCCTCGCGGGGCTGCTTTCCCCTCTGCGATAGCAGCTTCGATCCGGGCGCGCAGCCGGTAATGCGGATCCAGCCCAACCTCGCCGTCACTGGCGGCCACTTCGACCGCCACGCGCTTCTCGTCGATGGTGGCGGTCAACGGTTCTCCGAAGCCGCCGGCGACCGTGAAGCCGATCGCGCTCAGGGCGTCCTTGAGCGCGTCAAGGAGAGCGGGTCCCGGCCCGAGCCACAGGATGCGCCGGCGCCGGTCGAGCGCCGTCTTGCGGGCCTGCGCCTCTCGGACTTCAGCGGCCGCCTCTTCAAGGCGCACGCGCGCTTCGGCCAGCTCGGCCTCCGCGTCAGCGAGTCCCGGCAACGGGTAGTCGCCGAGCCACGCGGGCGCTGCCTCGTCCAGACGGCCGGCCGTCCGCATAATGGCGTCCTGCAACGCGTTCGAAATGCGATACCGGTCGTCGGCCGATGGCGCCTTTCGCAGCGCCGGAAGGAACACCACGACGCCTCCCGCCACGGGAAACTCCACGCCGATGGCGCTCCCGCCCGGGCTTCGGGCGAAGACCTTCCCCGAGCCCGCCTTGACCCCTTCATCCGGGAACTCCGCCCGGAAGCCGGCGTATTTCGACATAGCGTCGACCGCCTCTGCGAACGGATGGTCACGGTCGATGTCGCCCAGGCGATCCCCGGAGGCCCGCACGAGGTGAGGTTCGCGCCACGCGAGGCCCGCAGGCGCCGGAAGCCAGAAGTAGCGGTCGCACCCCGTAAAGCCGGCCACGTTCGTGTGCACGACGTCGGGGTACGCGAACACCACCACGGTCCCGCCGCCGGCGAGCAATCGCGCCGTCTGCCGCTGACGATCCCGCAACAGGTCGGCCAGGCCGACCGCTCCCGGTCCCGTGGCGCCGTTCACGACCGGCTCATCGAAGAACGTGCGATGCTCGCCCTCGCCCGCGACGACCTCCTCGACCACCCGCGAGAAGCTGCCCGGCTCCACGACGACGGCTTCGTAGTCGGAGAGCGTGGGCGCGCTGAGGAAGTTGTAGTTGTCCACGCGCGGTCCCGGCATCGGGAACCCCAGGGACAGGATGCGCATGGTCAGTCGAGCTCCAGGTTCCGGAGGTATTCGCGAAACT
>DATLZC010000188.1:0-19262 GCA_035574215.1 Dehalococcoidia bacterium
GGCCTGTCGCTCACCACGCGCCTCATCTCAGCCGCGGCCGCCATCATGGTCGCCGTCTTTCTGAGCTTCGCGTTCGCCGAACAGCGCGTGATCAAGGAGTTCGGCGTCGGGCTGGCGACGGCGGTGTTCCTGGACGCGACGGTCGTGCGTCTGGTGCTGGTGCCGTCCGTCATGCAGCTCCTCGGGGACGCGAACTGGTGGTTCCCCGCCGCGCTGGACCGCGTCCTGCCGCGGCTCGCCATCGAGCGGCCCCCCATCGAGGATCGGCGCCCGGCCCTGTCGGGGGCGGGCGCGCGTGAACGAGCGGCGCAGGGGCGCGAGCGGTAGCCCCGCCGCGCTACTGGAACGCCGCGACCACTTCGTCCGAGATGCGACGGAAGACGTCCTCGCGGAACGGCGCCTGCTGCTGCATGATGAAGCCGGTCACCCCGACTTTCGCGTACTCCTCCATCACGCTGCGGACGTGCGCCGGCGTCCCGATGGGGAGCTGCCGCTTCGCCTCCTCGGGCGAAAGGCCCATGCCGCGTCCGATGAGCGGCGCCACGCGGTCGACCAGGTCTTCCCGGTCGGTGGCGATGAGGATGCCCGACACCGTCTTGCGGATCTCAGCGGGGTCGCGGCCGACGGCGCGGCAGTGCTCCTCGAGCACGCGGATCTTCTGCGCCACGATGGCCGGCGTGCCGAAGACGTTCATGACATCGCCGTACTTCGCGAGGGTGCGCAGGGTCCGCTTCTCGCCGCCGCCGCCGACCATGATGGGCGGATGCGGTTTCTGAACGCAGGGCGGCGAGAACGGCGCGTCGTGCAGCCGGTAGTACTTCCCCTCGAAGCTGACCGTACCGCCTTCGGCCCGGAAGAGCATCCGGATGAGCTGGACCGCCTCCTCGAGTCGGTCCTGCCGTTCCTTCACCGGCGGAAACGGGATGCCGTACACGCGATGCTCCGGCTCGTGCCAGGCGGCGCCGATGGCGAACTCGAGCCGGCCGCCGCTCATGTGGTCCACCGTCGCCGCCATCTTCGCCAGCACCGACGGATGCCGGTAGGTCACGCCCGTCACCAGACAGCCCACCCGGACCCGCTCGCTCGCCATGGCGAGCGCCGCCAGCGCCGTCCAACCCTCGAAGCAGGGAAGTTGTATGTTCGGGTTCGCGGGCGGAACGTAGTGGTCGAAGGTCCAGACACTCTCGAACTTGGTCTCGCGGTCGATGAACCGCCAGAAGGCCACGAGGTCCTTCCACTCGACGTTGTCGAGCGAGGTCTGCACGCCGAACGCCATCTTGTACGTCGCCATCGATTCCTCCTGCGCCGTCGTCCCCGGACGCGACGCCCATCTTACGGCGCGCGGGGCCTTCGCAGAAGCGGGTCCGAATGCGCATACTAGGGGACGACGAAAGGAGGACGGATGACGCCTGAGGAGCGGCTCGCGTCGCTGGGCATCGAGCTTCCCGCCCCGGTCCGCCCGGCGGGGACGTACGCTCCTGCCGTACAGGTGGGCGCGCTGCTCTTCGTCTCGGGGCAGGTGCCGGTTCGAGACGGCGTGGTGGCGTTCCGCGGGAAGGTCGGCCGCGAGGTCACCCCTGAGCAGGCGTACGAGGCCGCCCGTCTCTGCGCCTTGAACGGGCTATCGGCGGCCAGGGCGGCGCTGGGCAGCCTCGACCGCATCCGCCGCGTGGCGCGGACGGCGGGGTACGTCGCCAGCGCCGAGGGCTTCAGCGGGCAGCCCGCCGTCGTGAACGGCGCGTCGGATCTCCTGGCGGAGGTGTTCGGCGAGCGTGGCGTGGGAGCGCGCGCCGCCATCGGCGTCGCGGAGCTCCCGCTGGGGGTGCCCGTCGAGGTCGAGTTCGTGTTCGAAGTGGAGACGTAACTTCAGAGAACGCGCGGCGGCCCGCGAGGGGGTCTGACGCGGGCCGCCGGGGTCCGCCCTCCCGGCGGACGGCCTGCCATGCAGCAGGCGAGTGCCGTGCGATCAGCCGCCTCCGGAGGTCGAAAGAGGCGGCGTGATCTCTATGCGTCCCGGGCCTCGAAGAGCCACGCCGCCAGCGTGACGGGAGCGGCCACCCACGCGACCAGCGCCGCGCCCAGGATGGCCGTGGCCCCGCCCACACCGACGCGCTCCATCAGGTACGCGCCGAACGGCCCCAGCACTTCGAGATCCGGCTCCAGATGGATGATGGCGAGCACCCGGACGATCTCCACAGGGTTGGAGAGCAGTGCGAGCAGCAGCCCGCCTCCCCCGAGGGACGTCGACGACACGAGCCCGATGAACACCAGGTCGAAGAAGAAGACGGCGACGAACCACACCACCAGAGCGAGCCCCAACGCCTGCACGCGCGTGGGCGAGACGACCGACGCCACGAGCCCGAGGCCGGTCATCACGGCGATGAGCGCCAGCACGAGGGCGAGGAACAGCAGATACGTGCCCGCGTCCATGGCCGAGGCGTAGAAGGCGATGAAGACGCCGGCGAGCCCGAAGCCGGCCGCGGTGGCCAGCGCGATGGAGGCGAAGAGCCCGGCGAACTTGCCCACCAGGAGCTCCCAGCGGTCCAGCGGCTGCGAGAGGAGGTACGTCAGCGTGCCGCGGTCTCGCTCGCCCGCGATGGCGCCCGCGCCCAGCGAGAGCGCGATCAACGGCGCAAGCAGCAGGCACAGGTTCAGGAGACTCGCGGTCGTCCGGCTGAAGTTCTCGAAGCCGAGCGACCCCAGGTTCCGCTGACCCAGGTACGCCAGCCCGAGCGCCAGCAGGGCGAACAGCCCCGCGTACAGCAGGAGCCACCAGTTGTTCAGCGCGTCGCGGACCTCTTTCCGGGCGACGGCGGTCACTGCGTTCATGGCGACGCCTCCTTCGCGCCCTCTTCATCGAGGACGCCGGCCAGCAAGTCTTCCCAGCGCATGTCGGCCGGGCGTACATGGTCGGGGTCGATGCCCGCTTCCCGAAGCGCCTCGAACAGCGGCTCCGGCCCGCGGCCGTTCACCGTCACCACGAACCGCTGCTCGGACGCGTTCCGCAGCAGGTCGCCCGGCGCGCCGTCGACCGCGACCCTGCCGCGGTGCAGGATGATGATGCGGTCCACGAGGTCGCCGAGCCGGTCGAGGAAGTGCGTCGACAGCACGACCGTCTTTCCCTCGTCCCGCAGGCGGGCGATGAGCTCGTGGAACTCGCGGCGGCTCTCGACGTCGAGGTTGGCGGTCGGCTCGTCGAGCAGGAGCAGCGGTGGATCCGAAAGGAGCGCCGCCGCCAGCGCCAGCCGCTGCCGCATGCCGCCCGAGAGGTGCGCCACCTTCGTGTCTCGCTGGTCCCACAGGTTGACCAGCCGCAACAGGTCGTCGATGCGCTCGCGGCCCGAGCCCTTGAGGTCGGCGAGGAACGCCAGCGCTTCGCGGCACGTATCCCCGTCGGCCAGCGCGGGCGTCTGCGGAAGGTAGCCGATGCGCCGGCGTGTTTCTTTCCCGTGACGCTTCACGGAGATGCCGGCCACGTCGACCTCGCCTTCGAAGTCGATGACGCCGAGCACGCACTTGAGGGTTGTGGTCTTGCCGGCGCCGTTGGGGCCGAGCAGGGCGACGACGGTCCCCGGCTCGACCGAGAAGCTGACGCCGTCCAGCGCGCGTACGGCGCCGTAGGACTTCGCGAGTCCTGAGATGCGCAGGATGGGCGACTCCCTCTGGGTCATGGTTACCTCCTCACGCAGGTCCTTCACCGCCGAGCGGCCGCGCCGGCCCGGCCAGCGCGCCGCGCGCCAGGCGTGGACGCACCCCTGCGATGGCGCCCCCGAGGACGACCGACGCCAGCAGCAGAGCGCCGCCCGTGACGAGCAACCGCGTGTTCACGCCTGACGCGCCTTCGAGCGCGAGGCCCGCCGGCGGGCGCATCAGCGGCCCGGTGTCGGTGATCACGGGATGATACCGGTACAGCGGGAAGAGGTCCGCGGCCAGATCGATCGCCTGCTGCGCCAGCGTGAACTGGAACACCCGCAGGTCGTCGTCTCGCTCGAGGCGGCCGGCGAAGGGCGGCTGCGGCTCGTAAGGCCGGTCGCCGACGCCGTCGCCGTCGGCGTCGTAGCCCCGGTAATCGCTCCAGTAGTTCCCCCGGCCGTCGATCGTCCAGACCGCGCCCTTGGGCGGCTGCGCCGGGCGCTCACTCGCTCCATTCGAAGCGGGCAGCCCGCCGCCGTGCGTGGACAGCACGCGCGACGCGAGCTCGCCTCCCAGCGCTTTCACCTGGACGGTGTTGTCGATCATCGCGTTCTCGACGAAGGTGATGGGCGCGTTGGACATCACCGCGATGCCAGTGTCGTTGAGGGCGAACAGATTGCGCTGGAGGATCGCCGTGGCGCCCACCGACTGGGGCGTGCCTTCGGCGGTCATGCCGTACTTGTTCCGGAGCAGCCGGTTGCCCTCGGCGAACAGGTTGTCGACGTCCTTGAGCAGGAGCCCCGTCCCGGTGGCGCCCCGGCGATTGCCCGACAGCTCGTTGTCCTTGAGGAGCACGTCGTGCGAGAACATCAGCACCGCGCCGGCCAGGTTGTTCTCGAACCGGTTGCCGACGATGCGATTGCGGTGCGAGTACATGAAATGCAGCGCGTACCGGCTGTCGGTCACCCGGTTGGCCCCGATGCCGTTCCCTTCCGAGAACTCGAGATGGATGCCGTCGGCGGCATGGCGCACGACGTTGCCGTGAATCACGCTGTGGGTCACGCGCCACAGATAGATGGCGTGGCCGCGGCGCTCGACCGGCACATGCGCGCCGATGTCGAGCACATTGTCCTCGATCGCGCTCCCGTCGCTGCCGGTGATGTGCACGCCGAAGTGAGCGTCGAAGATCCGGTTGTTCTTGATGACGACACGGTCGACGCTGTCGGCCTTCACGGCGGCCGGCTCCTGCGACAGGCTGTGGGAGGTGCCCCTGATGACGAAGCCGGTGACGGTCACGTCATCGGCGGCGATGGTCACGACGTCGCCCTGACCACCCCCGTCGATGACGGGCCAGTTGCGTCCCACCAGGCTCAGGGGCTTGTCGATCACCACCTGCTCCCGGAAGACACCGCCGTCGACGACGACGGTGTCTCCGGGAGCGGCGGCGGCGACGCGCTCTTGCAGCGACGACGGCGTGTCGGCGGCGGACGCGCGCGCGTGCGCCAGGGCCAACACGGACGCGCCGATGAGCAGCGCCATCACGAGGGTCTTGGCGCCGACGACGCGCTTCGTGCGCGCGGCCACGCGCACGGGCCGCGTCTCCGCCTCCGTCCTCGCGGGGGAGGCCGCGCGCCTGCGCCGCTGGACCCAGCGGATGGCCGGCGGCAGGCCGGTGATAGCCAGCGCGGCCGCCAGCAGCAGGTAGAAGCCCGGGCCGAACGAGGTCTCGGAGTGGAAGTTCCACACGTGCGTGGTCCCGAAGACCTTGGGCGTGAACGACCCGGTGTTGAGCGGCGCTTCTGGATCCATGGTGTGGCCGTAGTGGTACAGCCAGTACTGGAGGTCGGCGACGAAGAACAGCGGGAAGAACCAGAACGCCAGCACGATCAGCGCCTGGAACCACCGGCGCCTCCACGCGATGAACGCGACGCCGACGGCCGCCGCGGCCAGCGCGATGGCCCCGGGGATGTACAGGTCCATCTCGGTGACCTCGACGATGGGCTTCATGCCGATGTAGTGGTTCAGCCCGTTGATCTCCCGGATGTCGTCGTAGCGGGATGAGGGGTCGTCGGCGAACTTGTACCCGTAGGCGTACATCACGAGGCCCTCGGGGTACTGGGGCGCGACGAGCTCCATCTTCCAGAGGGGGACGAGCAACGTGGCCAGCAGGAGGCCGCCCGCGACGACGGCGGAGATGAGCCAGGCCCCCTGCGGTCTTCCGAAGAATCGAGTCACGGCACTCACACTTTCCGTTCGTGGTGTCCTCCCCTCCCTGCCGCGCGGGCAGGGAGGGGAGGTCTCTGTTCAGTACATCGTCACGGTCCGGCCGAGGCGGAAGAGGCCGGTTCGACCAGGAGCCAGCCGGCCATCTCCAGGTGCAGGGCCGAACAGAACTCCGTGCAGTAGAAGTTCCACGCGCCGGGCTTGTCGGCGATGAAGTCGAAGGTCGACGTCTCGCCTGGCTCCAGGCTCGCCTGGATGTTGTAGTTCGCAATGGCGAACCCGTGCGTGGCGTCCTTCGTCTGCTCGATGTTCGTGATGTGCAGGATGACGCGGTCGCCTTCCTTCACCCGGATGATGTCCGGCGTGAAGTGACTGCGCTGCGCCGACATCCAGATCTCGACGGTGTTCCCGTTGCGCTCCACGCGCTCCTGACCGAACTCGATGGCGTTCGGGCTGCGCTCCATGGTGAGGGCGTCCGTGCCCGGCGGATACACGTCGAACGCCTTGAGCTTGTCGGCCTTGATGATCTGCGCGTAGTGAGGCTCCGCGTTCGGGATCGGCATGTCCGCTACCAGCTCCATCGGACCGTTGCCCCCCTTCAGGTCGATGAGCTGGAAGTTCTGCGGATGCAGCGGCCCGACCGTCAGGAACCGGTCGATAGACCACTTGTTCAGCGCGACCAGGTAGTTGTCGTCGGGGCTCACCGTGTCGCCCTCGGCGACGGCCAGGTGCCCGATGTTGTAGTGGATGGACACCTTGTCGACGAGCGTGAACGGCTGCTCGCCCTCGGGGATGACGTCCTCGCCCAGCGTGAACTTGGCGACGGCGCTCTCCAGGAACAGGCTGGTGTAGCCGTGGCCCTTGCTGTCGAACTGGGTGTGCAGCGGGCCCGCGCCCACCTCGACCTGTCCGGCCACCACCGAGTCGAACTTCAGGATGGGCACGCCGAAGGGGTCGGTGCCCTCGTAATCCTTGTTCTGGATGGCCTGCTGGATCTTGTTGAAGTCGTAGATGGTGACGTGGGGGTCGAGCTTGCCGCCCACCACGATGTAGCGGCCACTGGGGTCGACGTCGGCCCCGTGCGGGCTCTTCGGCTCCGGGATGAAGTAGAGCAGGCCCTCGTCGATGGCCGTCTGGAGCCGAATCACCTTGATGCCGTTCATCATCTCGTACTTGCCCGCGGCGACGACTTCTTCGGCCTTCTTCCAGTTCACGACGTGGAGGAAGTCGAAGTTGTTCTTCGACGCGCCCGCCTCCAGCGGCTCGCCGCCTTCCATGACACCGCCGGTGGCCATTTCGCTGTTGAAGGACCCGATGAAGCCCCAGCCGTCACTGACCTTCTTCCCGGCGTCGGCCAGGTCCTGGCTGTACGGCGGGATCTCGATCTCGAAGCTTTCGTCCAGGTTGATGCGGCCGGTGTTGGGGTCGATCTTGAGCCACGCCGAGACGCTGCGGAACTTCTCCTTGTACTCGCTCACGTCGGCGTAGGTGCCCGGCGGCCAGGGCATCGGGTACTTCGCCGAGATGTGGACGTACTCGGAATTCGGCGTGACGAACATGCCGCCGTGCGACGTCTCGACGTTCGGCACGGCGATGATCTGCTTCACCCGGAAGTCCCGCAGGTCGACCATGGCCATGCGGCCGTTGGCGCGGTCGTTGATGTACAGCCAGCGGCCGTCGTATTCGCCGCCGGTCTCGCTGATGGCCGGGTGGTGGGTGTCACCCCACGTCAGGTCCGTCCCCGCGGGGATGGTGGGGTTCCCTTCCTTCAGGATCGTGTCGCCCCAGTCGGCGCCGTAGCCGTACCCCTGCCACGGCTCGGGCGTGAACACGGCGATCACTTTGAGGATGCGCATCGACGGGATGCCGATGGCCAGCACCTGGCCGGAGTGTCCGCCCGAGGCGAACATGACGTAGTCGTCGTACTTTCCCGGCGGGACGAACTGCTGGAGGGCGTGCTTCATGTCCTCGGGCGTGAGGCCTCGCTGCTCCGCGATGGCCTGCAGATCGCCGGGGGCCTCGCCCCCGGCGCCCTCCTCTTCTTCGCCTCCGCAACTGGCGCTCACCGCCATCGCCCCTAGGGCGAGGGCCCCTACCGCGATGAGCGCGAGCAGCTTCAATCGCTGCTTCATGACGGTTGACCCTCCTTTCTGCCGGACGGTCTGGAACGGGACGCCCGTTTGCGGCCGGCCTCTGCCGGGCTCCGTTCCAGCTAACGCAAATGCATCACTCAAATGCTCGCGGGTGGCCCGCCGGCCCTGGTAGGGCCTGTGGTCACATCTTGTGAGGAGCGTCACAGAGCGTTGGACAGGCCGAATGGCCCATCGATGTGACGTACGTCACGTTGCGGATTCGGGACGAGGCGGCTACGCCCCCGCGGGGAGCGTCACTCGTACCCGCGTGCCCTCGCCCGGCTCGCTCGCGATCTCGATGGATCCGCCGTGCGCGTCGGCGATGGCGCGCGCGATGGACAGCCCGAGGCCGAGCCCGCCCATGGCCCGCGAGCGCGCCTTGTCCACGCGGTAGAAGCGCTCGAACACGCGGGGGAGGTGCTCCTTCGGAATGCCGATGCCGGTGTCTTCGATGGTGACGCAGGCGTGGCCGTCGGCGCTCGATGCGCTGAGCGTCACCCGGCCCGGCGGCTCGGTGTACTTGACGGCGTTGTCGACCAGGATGAGGAAGAGCTCGCGCAGGCGGTCGGGGTCGCCCGTCACCCTGGCGTGGGCCGGCTCCGCCGCGAAGTCGATGCCGCGCTCCTCAGCCAGGCGCCGTCCCGCCCGAGCCACTGATGCAAGCACATCATAAAGGTCGAGTGGCGCCCTACGTACCTCCAGCGACCCGCGGTCGGCTTCCGCCAGCGTGAGCAGGTCCGTGACCAGGCGTCCCATGTGCTGGGCGTCGGCGACGATGTCGCCCAGCGCCTCGCGGTCCGATGGACGGGCCTTTCGCAGCAACGCCTCCGCGTTGGCCTGGATCACTGCGATGGGGGTGCGCAGCTCGTGGGAGGCGTCGGCGATGAAGCGGCGCTGCCGCTGGAACGCCGCGCTCACCGGCCGGGTCGCGAGCTCGGCCACCCACAGGCCGCCCAGCCCCGCCAGCAAAAGGCCCGCCGCCGTTCCGATGAGCAGCAGGAACAGCAGTCGCTGCAGCGCGTCGTTGCGGCTGGTCAGCGACCGGCCGGTCACGACGTAGCCCAACACCGAACCGTGCTCACCTGTGACCGGCTTCGCCAGCAGGCGCACGGGTCCGTCCGGGGTCGACACGTCGTCCTTCCAGGCGCCGGTGTGGTCCGCCCCTTCCCGCGCCGACGGGAGAGGCAGCGACGACGTGGGCACGTTCTGCGGATTGGCGATGACCTGACCCGCAGGATCGAGGACCAGCAGGAACACGTCGCCGGAACCGGCGAGGAGCTGGCTCGTCGTGAGGGCGAGAAAATCGTCGTCGATCTCGTGCTCGCGCTCCTCGTCGCGCTCGTCGCGGCTCCGGCGTTCGCCGTCGGGCAGCCGCTGCAGGATGCTCGCCGCCTGGGCGTTGACGTCCTGCAGGCTGTCGTCGATTTCGTCGTCCAGCGAGCGCGCCACCATCACGTAGACCAGGGACCCGACCATGAGCAGTGTCAGGCCGAGAATGGCGACGTACCAGATGGTGAGCTGGATGCGCAGGCGGCGAAACATCACGCCCTCAGCATGTACCCGACGCCCCGGATCGTATGCAGGAGGCGCTTCGGGAACCCGCGGTCGATCTTGTTCCGCAAGTAGTGGACATAAATATCGACGACGTTGCTGGTGAACGCGCGGTCGTACTGCCACACGCTGTCGAGGATTTGCGTGCGCGACAGCACCTGGTTGGGATGCCGCATGAAGAACTCGAGGAGCTGGAACTCCTTCACCGACAGCGGGATCTCCTTACCGCCTCGCACGGCGGAGTGGCGCGAGACGTCGAGCGTGAGGTCCGCGACCTTCAGGGGCTGGTCGGCGAACGTCGGCGCCCGCCGGGTGAGGGCGCGGATGCGCGCCTGGAGCTCCGCCAGGGCGAACGGCTTCACGAGATAGTCGTCCGCGCCCACGTCGAGTCCCCGCACCCGGTCGTCCACGGCGCTGCGGGCGGTGAGCATGAGGATCGGCGTCTCGACGCCGGCCGCGCGGAGCGACCGGCACACGTCGAAGCCGTCCATCTTCGGCAGCATCACGTCGAGGATGATGAGGTCGATCCCCGGCTCGCTCCCGAGCTCGAGCGCCTGCTGGCCGTCGGACGCCACGTCGACCACGTGGCCGTCCTCCTGTAGCACCCGCCGGAGCACTCGGGCGAGACGCACGTCGTCTTCGGCGATCAGGATGTGCATCGCTCCTCCACCGGCGCCCGACACAGTATTCCGCATTCGCGGGCGCTCCGCAGGGAAGATTGGACGGTTCTCATCCTTCTCTCATCGAGCTCCAATGTCCGTTCGCCAGACTGTTCTCAGGTGCGGACGTGAACGAACGAGGCATCCGGTTCCACACGATTCGGTTCCGCGCCCTGGGAACAGAGGCGCTCGTGTACTCGCCGGCTGCGATCGAGCTCCGCGACCGGCTCACGGAGCGGATCGAAGAGTACGAAGGGCGCTTCAGCAGGTTCCGGCCCGAAAGCGAGGTGTTCCTCCTCTCCTCGCGTTCGGGCCGGGCCGTTCCCGTCTCGCCAGAGCTGTTCGACCTGCTCGCTCGCGCCATGGCCTTCTGGCGGGAGACGTCGGGGATGTTCGACCCGCTCATCCTGCCGGCCCTCGAGGCCGCTGGATACGACCGCTCGTTCGAGACCCTGCCCGCGCGCAGCGACGAAGCGCCGCCGTCGCCGCCGCGGCTGGCGTCCTTCGGCGACGTTGTCCTCGATCCCGAGCGGCGCACCGTCCGGCTGCCCGAGGGGGCGCGGTTGGATCTGGGCGGCATCGCCAAGGGCTGGGTCATCGACCGTCTCGCTGGCATGCTGCAGCCGTATGGTCCTTCCTTGATAGATATCGGCGGCGACATGGTCGCGCATGGGGATGGACCCGACGGAGGGCCGGGCTGGCTCATCGCCGTCGCCAACCCCATCGAGACCGACCGCGATCTGTGTTGGATCCGGCTGCGCGACGAAGCCGTCGCCACGTCGACCACGGTGCGCCGGCGGTGGAGCCGCGCGGGCCGCTGGCTGCATCACCTCATCGACCCGCGGACCGGCGAGCCCTCGCAGACCGACGTCTTGCAGGCGACGGTCATCGGCACGGACGCCACCACCGCCGACGTCTGCGCGAAAACGGCGCTGCTCCTCGGCGCGCGCGAGGGCTACGCATGGCTGGAGGCGCGCGATCTCGCCGCCGCGCTCTTCACCCACTCCGGGCATCTTCTGCGCACACCCCGCTGGGAACGCCACGAAGTCCCGATGCGTGCATCTCGAGACGAGGGAGGGATCGATGCGAAGCAGGATGGCATTGATGGTGGCGCTCGCACTCGCAGCAGTCGCGGGCTTCGGGCTCCTGGTCGCGGGAGCGGGTGGCTTCTTCAGCGCAGACGCTCAGCCTGAAGCCGCGCCCGTCGCCGCGCCCGGCGACCTCGTCCAGTTCGTCACCGCGACTCCCGCGCCCTCCGGGCAGGCTTCGTCCGCGGAGCCGCCGCCCGTCTTTGCCGACGAGGATGACGATCGGTGGGAGGAGGAACACGAGCGCGCTGAGCGCGCCGGCCGGGAGGACGACGAACATGACGAGCACGAGGCCGACGAAGAAGGCGAATGGGAGCACGAGGACGATGACTAAGCACGGCGCGTCGAAGGCGGTGCTCGCCGTCACGAGCTTCGTCGCGTTCTCGGCGCTGACGGCGTATTTCGCCGCCCGAGGCGCCCCGGGCGACGCGACGGCGACGACGACGGCGTCTCAGCCCGCGCGCATCGTCGTCGTGCGGCCCAACGGCGATACGGAGACGATCCCTGCGCCAGAGGCGGCCGCGCCGCGGCCGGTGACCCGCACGAGGGGAAGCTGATGGAAGGGAACCCGCACTTCTTCTGGGAGGTCTCGCGCGCGTCGGGGGTCATCGCGTTCGCGCTGCTGTGGCTCTCGACGGCGCTGGGTCTCGGGATCACCTCGCGCGCCAGCGACGCCTTCGCCCCGCGGGCGTGGGTCTTCGAGATGCACAAGTTCGCGTCCCTGCTGGCGCTGGCGTTCGTCGGCGTCCATACGCTCTCGCTCATTCCGGACCCGGCGACGGACTTTCGGCCGCTCGACCTGGTCCTTCCCGGGAGCGCGCCCTACCGGCCGCTCGCCGTGGCGCTCGGGGTCCTGGCGATGTACGGCGCCGTAGTGAGCGCAGGCAGCTTCTACGTCAAGCGCCGCATCGGCCACCGGACCTGGCGCGTCCTGCACTTCCTGACGTTCGCCACCTTCGCGCTCGCTCTCTACCACGGCGTCTTCGCCGGGACCGACACAGCCCTCCCGTGGATGCGGTGGGTGTACATCGCCGGCTTCTGGTCGGTGTTCAGCCTGACGCTGTACCGCGTGCTCACGGCGCCCGAGCCGAGGCCACGGGCCCGCCCCGCGTGAGCGGGCCTACCGGGCGCCCCGGAGGCGCGGGTCGAGAATGTCGCGGAGGGTATCGCCCAGCAGGTTGAATCCCAGCACGACGAGGCTGATGGCGATGCCGGGGAAGGCCACGAGCCACCACTTCCCGGTGCGTGCCAGCGCCTGCGACTCGCCGCTGATGTCGATGCCCCACGACGGGGTTCCGGGCGCGACGCCGAGCCCCAGGAAGCTGATGGCCGCTTCCGCGAGCACTGAGACGGCGAAGACGCTGCTCGCGCCCACGATTACGAGCGGCATCACGTTGGGCACGACGTGCCGCAGGAGAATGCGCAGCTCCGTCGCCCCCAGCGCGCGGGCCGCTTCGACGTAGTCCTGGTGCCGCGTGACCAACGCCACGGCCCGGAGCACCCGCGAGCCGCCGAACAGCGCGCCGACGGTGATGGCGATGGCGATGGTCTTGAGCCCCTGTCCGAAGGCGGCGATGAACGCGAGGTACAGGATGATCTGCGGGAACGCGGCCCACGCCTCGCCGCTGCGCTGAATCAGGTAGTCCACCCACCGGCCGAAGTATCCGGACACGATGCCCAGCGCCGCTCCTGACGAGAAGCCGATGCCCACCGACATGAGGCCGATGAGGAACGAGATCCGGGCGCCCGCCAGAATCCGGCTCAGGACGTCCTGACCGAGCTTGTTGGTGCCGAAGGGATGCTCCCACGAGGGGGCTTCGAGCTGTTGCGACGTGTCGATCTCGCGCGGGTCGCTGGGCGCGAGGTAGGGCCCGAACACGCCGAGGAACAGGAACACGGCCACGATCACGGCCGCGAGCGCCCCGACCGGGTTGCGCCGTGCGACGCGGGCGAGACGGCGCGCCCATCGGCGCCTCGGCTCCGCCGCGAGCTCGTCCAGCGGGAGCGGGATCGCTTCCGCAGCCTGCGCCGCCATCGCTACCGGTACCTCACACGCGGGTCGAGCCAGGCGTACGAGAGGTCGACCAGCAGATTCGCCAGCACCACTACCGTCGCCGTGTACACCACGAGGAATTGCACCACAGGGAAGTCCCTCGTGACCACGGACTGGAAGAAGAACTGCCCGAGGCCATCGATGCTCATGATGCGCTCGGCGATCACGGATCCGCCGAAGATGGCCGTGAACGCCGCGCCCACGACGGTCACGATGGGCGTGAGCGTGGTGCGGAACGCGTGGTCGAGGATGACGCGCCGCGCCGGCAGTCCCTTCGCCCAGGCGGTCCGGACGTAATCGCTGCGGAGCACTTCGAGCATCGTCGTCCGCACGAGGCGCATGATGCCGGCGGCGCCTCCGAACCCCAGGATGAGCGCCGGTGGGCCGAAGAGCCGCAGGTTCCGTACGGGGTCGTCGTAGATGGCGACGTACCCGCCGGTCGGCGGCGCGTAGTTCCACAGGATCGACGGCACGACGATCAGCAGCACGAGGAGGAAGAATTCGGGAATCGATTGCCCGAAGACGGCCATGAGCCGCACGAAGTAGTCGAGGGGGCTGTTCCGCATCACGGCCGACAGGATGCCGAACGTCACCCCCAGCACGACGGACACCGCGAGGCTCAGGAGGACGATCTCGGCGCTGGCGGGGAAGCGCCGCACCACCTCGTCGAGGATGTCGCGCTGCCCGAAGTACGTCTGGCCGAAGTCGCCGCGGAGGATGCCGGCCACCCAGTCGAGGTACTGGACCACGATGGGCCGCTCGAGGCCCAGTTGCTCGCGAATGCGCTCCACGTCCTCGGGGCGGGCGCCCTGGCCCGCCATGATGGCCGCCGGGTCGCCCGGAAGCACCCGCAACAGAACGAACGTGATCACCGAGACCACGAACATGATGAGCGGGAGGAACGAGAGCCTTCGGAGCGCGTACCTCCACATGGGTCACTTGTCCAGCCAGGCCCGGGCGTTGAACAGACCGTACGAGCCTCGCCCTGTGACGAGGCCTTTCACATAGTTCCACGCCGCGCTGTACGAGATCGAGGAGTACAGGTTCAGCATCGGGGCCCACTTGCGGATGATGACGCGCTGGGCCTGCTGACAGAGCTCGACCCGGCGCTCCTCGTCGAGTTCCTGCGCCGCCGCGAGGACGGCGCGGTCGACCTCCTCATCCTTGTAGTCCATGAAGTTGCGGCGCTCCGCCTCCGAACTGAGGTAGAAGCGCAGGGGGAGGTCCGGGTCCTCGTACGGGAGATGCACGAAGGACGTGAGCTGGAAGTTCCCCTGCGACAGCGTCTGCACCAGCCAGACGGTGAGAAGGTCCTGCGAGATGGGCTTCAGCTTGAGGCCCACTTCCGAGAGCTGCCGGATGAGCACCTCTGCGAGCTGCGTCGTCGTGGGCGTAGCCGCGAACTTGAACTCGATCTCCTGGTCGAAGGGGAAGCCTGCCGCCTCCAGCATCTGCCGCGCCTCCCCCGGGTCGTGCCGGAAGTACTCCTGCAGGTCCGGGTCGTCCTCCGGCAGGGCGTACCGCTTGTGCGCGGGCGGCACGGGGCCGCATTTCACGCCGTCGCCCAGGTCGATGGCCTGGATGATCTCGTCCCGATTGATGGCGAGGTTGATGGCATGGCGGACCCGCTCGTCGAGGAACGGCGGCTCATACTTGATCATCAGCGTCGCGTACGCGCGCGAGAGGTCGGACGCCACGGTGATGCGGTCCCCGAGGCGGTTCTTCATGTCCTCGGCGTCCAACCGCGTGGGAAAGCCGACGGTGTCGATGTCCTGGGCCGCGAACGCTGCGAGCGCCGCCGCGTCCTCCTGGATGAGCGGAAAGTCGATGCCGTCCAGATAGGGCTCCCCCGGCACGCGCCAGTTCGGGAACTTGCGCAGTTTGACGTTGGCGCCGTTGTCGTGCCCCGCGAGCATCCACCTGCCGGACCCGATGGCGTCGCGGTTCAGCAGCGCCTCGTCGTCGTGAATCTCCGGGGGGATGATCGAGCTCGAGATGGGGGAGCCGGCGTTGGATGACGTGAACACCCACGCCCAGGGGATCTTCTGTTTGATGACGACGGTCTCGTCGTCGGGCGCCTCGATGCTCTCCATCACGTGATGGAGCCAGCTATAGCCGACGGGCGGCGATTCCCGGAAGCGGAGATAGCTCTTCGCGATGTCCTCCGCGACGACCGCGCGTCCGTTGACGGGCGGCTTGTCGTGGTAGACGGAGGGGCCGATCTTCGCGATGACCGTCTGGGCGTCGGGCTGCTCGACGGACGTGGCCAGGAACAGCTCGAGCACGCCCGTGTCGGTGGGGACGTACCACATGTGGTCGAAGACGGTGAACCCGAGGAAGAGGCTCTGCGCCAGTGAGGTGATGCCGGCGCCGAAGGGGTTCATGCTGGGGTAGGGCGCCGCCTGGCGCAGCTTCATGATGCCGCCGAGCTTCGGCGTTTCGGTGGGCCCGCCGGTGGGGGCGGGCGTCGCGGCGCCGTCTCCGCCGCCGTCGCACGCCACGACGCCGGCGGCGCCCAGCGCGGCCGCGGAAGACGCGAGAAATCGCCGGCGGGTCATCGCCGGCCACGACCAACGGGTGTTCTTCCGGTCAGAACGCATACGTCCCCCTCGTGATGTCGAGCCGGTGCGCCCGGGCGACCGCCCCGGACGCATCGCTCCGCGCCGTTGCACCGTCAGGGGGTTGGATATGGGCGCCGTGCCGGCGGATGGACGTATTCTTCAGCCCCCGTTCGAAGGTGTCAAGACGTGACGGCGAGGCCGACGCTCGCCTGCGCGGCGGGCGCCGCCCTTGACCCGAGAGCCGGGGTGCGGCATGGTAGCGCTGCGCGGGCGGCTACCCGCCGCCCCACGGGAGGGAGTCGCCATGTTCGTCGCCATGAACCACTTTCGGGTCGCGGAAGGCCGCGCGGCCGACTTCGAGGAGGCCTGGCGCAGGCGCGAGTCGTACCTGAAGGGCGTCCCTGGGTTCGTGCAGTTCGCGTTGCTTCGCGGAGACACGCCGGGGGAGTACATCAGCCACAGCGTCTGGGAGAGCCGCGAGGCGTTCATCGCGTGGACGCAGAGCGAGGCCTTCGTGCGAGGCCACCGTCAGGGGTCGCTCGCGGGCATTCTGGCCGGCCCGCCGCAGCTCAAGACCTACGAGGCCGTGCTCGTCGAGCGCCCGGACGGCGTGCAAGCGGGCCGACCGCGGTAGCTGACGTCATGGATGCGTACAAGGTTATCGTGACGAAGCGGGATACGCGGGCGTACGCGCCGACGCCCATCCCGGAGGAGACGCTCCGGCGCATCCTCCAGGCGGGCCGCATGGCCGGCAGCGCGAAGAACCTCCAGCCGTGCCGGTTCGTCGTCGTGCGCGAGCAGGCGCGCAAGGCCGAGCTCGCCTCGTGCGGGCAGTTCGCCGCCTACATCCCCACGGCGGCCGCGCTCATCGCCGTCGTCATCCCCGAGGACGGCCGCGACTTCGACGCCGGCCGCGCGGCGCAGAACATGATGCTCGCGGCCTGGAACGAGGGCATCGCCTCGTGCCCGGTGACGATGCACGATCAGGCGTGCGCGCTTCGGGTCCTGGGCGTGCCTGCGGGACATCGCGTCGCGATCGTGCTGGCGCTGGGGTATCCCGCGCCCGAGGCCGAGCGCCGGCCGTCGTCGCCGCGCCTCCCGTTCGAGGAGTACGTCCACTGGGAGCGGTGGTAGACGGCTGCGGCCTCGGCTGTCCCCGTAGAACGAACGGGAGGGCCCGGCGCGCGCCGGGCCCTCAGAGCGTTCTGGCCGATTCGGACTACTGACCTTCGCCGTCGCCTTCGGGCAGACCGAAGGGTCCTCCCCCTTCGGTCACCTCGTACGGAGGCTCGAAGTCGCTATCGGAGACGTCTTCGCTGACGTCGGTGGCCTCGAGCCGGAATGTTCCCTCGGAGCTCGTGATCTCGATCAAGAGGGGAATGCCGGACTCGCTCGCGCAGAAGTTGCCGGCGCCCTCGGGACTGTCGATCTCCCAGCAGGTCGCGTCGATGCCCGCGATTTCACGCTCGGTGCGGCTCCGCACCGTCACATCCCCGGCGGCGATGTCCTCGTCGATGCCCTCGACGATGTCCGTGAATCCGGCGAAGGGGCTCTCGCTGGTGTCACCCTCGCCCGCGAAGCACGACCCGCCGGCGCCCGGGAACGAGGTGCACACGTAGCTGGCGTCCGGCGTGTCGATGAAGACGAACGAGAGCTCCTGGCCTTCCGCCCGCGTGGTCAGATCGAACCGGGTCCTGGGCGGCTTCTGATACCAGGTCATTTCCCCTTCGCCCACATCCGCGGCCAGGTCTCCCGACATGGCGAGGGTCACTTTGAACGTCGCGCCTTCGAGGTTGCCCGCGATGTCGCGCAGATCGCCCGCGTCACCTCCTTCTCCACCTTCGTCCCCTGACGGCTGTGTGGCTTCTCCTCCCTCCACGGGACGGGTAGCCGTGGGCTCTTCGCCCTCGTCTTCTCCGCCTCCGCAGGCTTGCGCCGCGAAGCCGAGGGCGCCAGCCATCGCGGCGAACGCCAGCAGAGACAACACACGTGTCATGGCGGGGCTATTCCTCCTTGCAACGTGAGACATCCTGGACGGCGCCTGCGCCGCCGTTGGCGCGAGGGTACGCGCCGGCGAGCGCGTTGTCAAGCGGCGGAATGCTAAAGGACCATAGCGCTCACACCGATGCGACGCATCCAGCCGGGCTTTGCCTCGTTCATGGGGCTCGTACGGGGCCGGGACAGGAAGGCCGCCCCGCCAGGGGCGGCCTTCATCTCGAGAAGCACGTGAAGGCTGCGGCGGTCACGCCTTCGCGCCGACGGGCTCCGCCTCCTTGACCGCGGTGAAGGTGTACTCCCCGTCGACGTAGTCGACCCGCACGTGGTCGCCCTCCTGGAACTCGCCCGCGAGGATGCGCATGGCGAGCGGGTTCTCGACCCGGCGCTGGACCGTGCGCCGCAGCGGGCGCGCGCCGTACACGGGGTCGTACCCCTCCTTCACGAGCGCGTCGCGCGCGGCGTCGGTCACCTCGAAGGTGATGCGCCGGTCCGACAGCCGCTCGCGCACCTCGTCGAGCAAGAGGTCGGCGACCTGCCGCAGCTCGGCCTCGGTGAGCGGCTCGAAGATGACGATCTCGTCGATGCGGTTCAGGAACTCCGGGCGGAAGGTCTGGCGCAGCGCCTGCTCGACGTTGCGTTCGAGCCGGTCGCGCTCCGCCTCCGTCCTCGTGCGCTCGGTGGTGAAGCCGATGGCCGCGCGCTTCTCCGCCGTGGTCCCCAGGTTCGACGTCATGATGATGATGGTGTTCCGGAAGTCGACCGTGCGGCCCTGGCCGTCGGTGAGCCGGCCGTCCTCCAGAATCTGGAGGAGCAGGTTGAAGACGTCCGGGTGCGCCTTCTCGATCTCGTCGAACAGGATGACCCGATATGGCCGGCGGCGGACCGCCTCCGTGAGCGTACCGCCCTCTTCGTAGCCGACGTAGCCCGGCGGCGCGCCGATCATGCGGCTCACCGTGTGCCGCTCCTGGTACTCGGACATGTCGTACCGGATGAGGGCGTCCGGGTCGTCGAACAGGTACCAGGCGAGCGTCTTGGCGAGCTCCGTCTTCCCGACGCCGGTGGGGCCGAGGAAGATGAAGCTTCCGATGGGCCGCTTCGGGTCCTTGAGGCCTGCTCGGGCGCGCCGGATGGCGTCGGCGACCACCTTGATGGCGCGGTCCTGCCCCACGATGCGCTTGTGCAGCTCGTCCTCGAGATGCAGGAGCTTCTCGCTCTCGCCCTCTACCATCTTCTGCACGGGGATGCCCGTGATGGACGCCACGAGGTCGGCGATGTCCTGCTCGGTGACGCGCAGGTCGATGTGGTGCTCGCGCTGCCAGGCCTCGCGCCGCTGGTCGTACTCCTGCTGGAGGCGCAGCGCTTCG
>DATLZC010000189.1:0-2246 GCA_035574215.1 Dehalococcoidia bacterium
AACATCTGGCGCGCGTCCCAGGGCGGCCAGAGCTTCAAGGGCGAGCCTCCGCAGGCGGACCAGCTCCTGACGGTAGCGCAGCAGAAGAATGTGAAGCTCGTCGTTCTCACCATCTCGGCCAATGACCTCGGCTTCGCCGACCACGTCATCGACTGCACCGTCAACTGGACGCTGGGCCTGGGGCCGTGCTACCAGGTCGAGCAGGCGGAGATGGAGGCGGCGATGCCCGCCGCCAAGGAAGGCCTGCGCAAGGCCATCGACGAGGTCCGGGCGGTGATGGCCGCAGCCGGCTACAGCCCGTCGCAGTGGAAGTTCGTGCTCGCCGGTTACGCCTCGCCCGTGCCCGCCGCGGCCGACGTGCGATACCAGGGCAGCGACCGCTGGTGGACGGGCGGCTGTCCGTTCTACGACGAGGACTTCGACTGGGCGAAGAACGTGGCCACGCCCTTCATCGTCGACGCCATGCGCTCAGTCGCCGCCGAAAAGGGCGTGCAGTTCCTCGACGTTCGCGACGCCCTGAACGGACACGAGGTGTGCCATCGCAGCTCCTCGCTCGTGGGCTCCAGCGGCCCGAACCCGACGATTCACGAGTGGGTGCGCTGGGAAAACACCGGCCTCACTCAGGGCGACGCCCAGGAATCGCTCCACCCCAACGCCTTCGGGCAGCGGGCGCTGGGCCGGTGCATCGCGCTCATGTACGCGAAGAGCAGCGGGAACTGGGCTTGCAAGAACACGCCGGGGAAGGACTACACGGCGATGACGCTCGTGCAGATCCCCTGAGGGCGAACGCTCGGGCCGCGGGGCCGCAGCGCTCCGCGGCCCGAGCCCTGACGCGAGTTGACATCGCGGCCGAGCGGCTGCTACGCTCCCAACACGATCGCGCGGCCGTCCGGCCGCCGTCCGTGTCGCTGATGATCATGTACTCGATGGCGATGCCCGAGCCCCCCGGCCTCTCGGGGGGCGTCTCCGGAACCACCCGGTAGCGCCGCGCCCCGCCGCCGGCGGGGACGGCCGGACAGGGAGGGATCGCCATCATGTCCTTCGCCCGTGCGTTGAAGTGCCGCGAATGCGGCCGCGAATATCCGCTCGACCCCGTTCACGTCTGTGAGTTCTGCTTCGGCCCGCTCGAGGTCGTCTACGACTACGACGCCATGCGCAAGGCCGTCTCCCGCGAGCGCATCGAGCGCGGGCCGGTCTCGATGTGGCGTTACGCCGACCTCCTGCCCGCGGACCCCGACCCGGCGGTCGACCTCCAGGCGGGCTTCACGCCGCTCATCCGCGCCCGCAACCTGGGCGAGGCGCTGGGGCTGCGCCGTCTGTACATCAAGAACGACTGCGCGAACCCGACGTGGTCGTTCAAAGACCGGGTGGTGGCCGTCGCCGCCGCCCGCGCGCGGCAGTTCGGCTTCCGTACGCTCGCCTGCGCCTCGACGGGGAACCTGGCCAACAGCGTCGCCGCCCACGCCGCCCACGCCGGCATGGAGGCCTTCGTCTTCATCCCGGCCGACCTCGAACAGGGGAAGGTCCTCGGGTCCGCCATCTACGGCCCCACGCTCGTGGCCGTCGATGGCGGCTACGACGAGGTCAACCGCCTCTGCTCCGAAATCGCGGACAAGTACCGCTGGGCGTTCGTCAATATCAACGTGCGCCCGTATTACGCCGAGGGCAGCAAGACGCTGGGATACGAGGTCGCCGAGCAGCTCGGGTGGCGCGCCCCGGACTACTGCGTCGTGCCCATGGCCTCGGGGTCGCTCTTCGTGAAGATCTGGAAGGGCCTCCAGGAGCTCGCCCGGCTCTGGCTCATCGACAGCGTGCAGACGAAGATGATCGGAGCGCAGGCCCGGGGCTGCTCCCCCATCGTCACGGCGTACGAACACGGCACCTTCAACATTCGTCCCGTGAAGCCCGACACCATCGCGAAGTCGCTGGCCATCGGGAACCCGGCGGACGGATACTACGCCCTGCGCGTGTTGGAAGAATCCGGTGGGTGCGGGGTCGCCGTCGACGACGACGAGGTCGTGGAAGGCATGAAGCTGCTCGCCCGCACGGAGGGGATTTTCGCGGAAACGGCGGGCGGTGTGGTGATCGCCAGCCTCAAGCGGCTGGTAGAATCGGGGCGCGTGGGCGCGGACGAGCTGGTGGTGGCGTACATCACCGGCAGCGGGCTGAAGACGCAGGAGGCCGTGCAGGGCCGCCTCGAAGCGCCGCTCCACATCAGCGCGACCATCGCCTCGTTCGAGGAAGCC
>DATLZC010000190.1:0-9302 GCA_035574215.1 Dehalococcoidia bacterium
CCGCTCGCGGAGGCTCGCGGCGCGGGCGCGCGCGTCGGCCAGCTTCGCCTCCTCTTTCGCCACCACCTCGCGCGGGGCGCGCGCGCGGAACTGCTCGTTCGCCAGCTTCGCTTCGAGCCGCGCGACCTCGCCCTCGGCGTCGGCGAGCTGCTTCGACAGCCGCGACCGCTCGGCCTCGACGTCGAACAGGCCCGCCAGCGGCACGACGACGTGCGCGTCGCGCAGCACCGCCGTCGCCACCTGCTCGCGCGGGGCCTCCGACAGCGCCGCCACGATGCGCAGCGGGCGCGCCCGGGCCAGCGCCTCGATGTACGCCGCGCCCGCCTCGAGCCAGGGACGCGACCCATCCCCGACGACGTAGGCCTCGATGAAGCGCGCGGGCTCCACCCGCTTCTCCGACCGGATGTTCCGGATAGCGCGCACCACGTCGATCACCGTCTCCACCTGGCGCTCCGCCGCTTCGTCGCGGAAGGCGTCCTCCCCGGTCGGGTACGGGGCCACGATGAGGTCTTCGGTTTCGGGCGCCGCGATGACGTTCTTCAGGTTCTGCCAGATGGCCTCGGTCACGAACGGCATGTACGGGTGCAGCAGACGGATGACCGTCTGCAGCACGGACACGAGCACGGGAAGCGGCGAGACGGCGGACGGCTCGCGCAGGCGGATCTTCGCCATCTCGATGTACCAGTCGGCGTACTCGTTCCAGAAGAACTCGTACACCTGCCGGCCGGCCTCGCCGAACTCGAACCGCCGGAGCAGGTCGTTCACCAGCCGGGCGACGGCGCCGGCGCGCGAGAGGATCCATCGGTCTTCGGGCGGCGCGTCCGGGGGCAGCGCCGCTCCCGCGGGCGTCACCTTCGCATCGCCGGCGGAGGTGACGACGAAGCGGGCGGCGTTCCAGAGCTTGTTCGCGAAGTTGCGGCCCATCTCCATGCGCTGGATCGACAGACGCATGTCGTTGCCCGGCGTGCTCCCCGTCGCCAGCGAGAAGCGCAGGGCGTCGCAGCCGAACACTTTGATGGCCTCGCGGGGGTCGGCGACCTCCTTCCCGATCTTGTCGATGCGCGACTTGCTGATCTTCTCGCCCTCGGCGTCGCGCACGAGCCCGTGGAGGTACACCGTGTGGAACGGGGGCTGTCCCGTGTTGTACAGCCCCATCATGATCATGCGCGCCACCCAGAAGAACAGGATGTCGTACCCCGTCTCCATGACCGAGGTCGGGTAGAAGTACCGCAGGTCCTCAGTGTCGTGCGGCCACCCGAGGGTCGAGTGGGTCCACAGCGCGCTGGAGAACCACGTGTCGAGCACGTCGGCGTCCTGCACGAGGTCGGTCCCGCCGCACCGTTCGCACCGCTCCGGCGGTTCCATGCCCACGAGCGGCGTGGCCTCGCGGTCCACCCACTGGAAGTCGATGTTGCGTTCGACATCGTCGTGCGAGAGGCCGCGCTCGCGGAGCTCCCGATACGAAGCTGTGGCGCCCCGCTCGGCCGTGGGCGCGCCCGGCCGCAAGGTGATGTGGATGCGGTCGCCGTCGCACGCCGCGCAGTACCACACGGGGATGCGGTGGCCCCACCAGAGCTGGCGCGAGATGCACCAGTCGCGGATGTTCTCCATCCAGTGGAGGTAGATCTTCTCGAACCGCTCCGGGATGATGCGGATGCGCCCGTCCCGGACCACCTGGATGGCCGGCTCGGCCAGCGGCTTCATCCGCACCCACCACTGGTTCGACACCAGCGGCTCGACCACGGTGTCGCACCGCTGGCAGTGGCCGATGCTGTGGGTGTACTCCTCGACCTTCACGAGGTACCCGAGCCGCTCGAGGTCCTCCACGATGCGGCGCCGCGCCTCGAGGCGGTCGAGCCCCGCGTACGGCCCCGCGGCGTCCCCCATCCGTCCGTCCAGGGTCATGGCGTTGACCACGGGCAGGCCGTGACGCTGGCCGATCTCAAAGTCGGTGGGGTCGTGGCCCGGCGTCACCTTGACGGCGCCGGTGCCGAATTCGCGGTCCACCGCTTCGTCCGCGACGATGCGCAGCTCGCGCCCGATGACGGGCAGCAGCGCCGTGCGGCCCACGAGGTCGCGGTACCGCTCGTCCTCGGGATGGACGGCGACGCCGGTGTCGCCCACGAAGGTCTCGGGACGCGTCGTCGCGACCACGAGCGCGCGGTCGGTGGGCTGGCCCTCCTCGTCGAGCACGGGGTAGCGCAGGTGCCAGAGGTGGCCTCGATGCTCCTTGTGCTCGACCTCGAGGTCGGACAGCGCCGTCTGACAGCGGGGGCACCAGTTGATGATGCGCTCGCCACGGTAGATGAGGCCGTCGCGGTACATGTTCACGAACGTTTGCCGGACGGCGTGAGCCGGACGCTCGTCGAGCGTGAACACCTCGCGCGACCAGTCGCACGAGGCGCCGAGCTTCCGGAGCTGGTCGTCGATCTGGCTGCGGGAGCGCTCGACCCATTTCCAGACGTGGCGGATGAACTCCTCGCGGCCGATGTCGTGCCGGGTGAGCCCCTCCTTCATCAGCTCGCGCTCGACAACGTTCTGCGTGGCGATGCCCGCGTGGTCGACGCCAGGAAGCCAGAGCGTCGGGTCGCCCAGCATGCGATGCCACCGGGTGAGGATGTCCTCGAGGGTCACGAACATGGCGTGGCCCTGGTGGAGTTCGCCGGTGACGTTCGGGGGCGGCATGATGATGGTGAAGGGCTTGCGCCCCGGGACGATCTCGGCCCTGAAGTAGCCGCCCTCGAGCCATCGGCGATAGATGGCGTCCTCGTGGGCGCCCGGATCGTACGCCTTCGGCATCTCGGGCGCCCCGGCGGTTCGCTCAGCGGAGGGTTTCGTCGTCATACGGCTGGCTCCCGCGTACGAAGAAGCCCCGGACGTTCGGGGCTTCTCGGTCACGCGTGTCTCGAAATCAGGCGCGACTCAGTCCGCCCCGCGCATCCGGGAAGCGCATACGGCTGCGGCGGCTACGAAGGGCGCGGTGGACCGCATCGCGCCCGATTGTAGCGAGGCCACCCGCGAGCGAGCAACTTCGTGACGTCCGACCCTTCGGAGAACGGCCAACGTCCTCACCCGCCCCGCTCCTCTCGCTCGACCTCGGCGATCATGCGTTCCAGAGCCGGCACGAGGGCAGGCAGATCGCGGCGAACTGTGGCCCAAACCACCTCGAGATTGACCCCGAAATATTCGTGGATCACCTTGTTCCGCGTCGCTACGATATCGACCCATGGCACGTCCGGGAATCGCCTGCGCACCGGCTGCGGGATATTCCTCGCGGCCTCACCGATGATTTCCACGGCCCTCACGATGGCGTATTGCTTCTGCCGGTCTTCCAACAGCTCCTGGAAGGTGACATCGCGGGCGAAGTCCATCGCGTCCCGCGCGGCCGCCAGCATGTCGCGTAGGTAGTCGAGATAGTGCCGTCTACCCCTCAACAGGCACCGTTTCCGCCAGGATCCGTTCCCCAATGCGCGGCTTGAGGGCGCTCTTCATGACGAGGTCGACCTTGACACCGACCAAGCTGCTCAGGTAACGCTCGAGCCGGACGAATTCGAAAAAGGACGGCGCTTCGTAGAATTCGACGAGCACGTCCAGGTCGCTGCGCTTGCGCTGCTCGCCGCGGACGTACGACCCGAACACGCCCAGGCTTTTCACCGCATAGCGCTCCCGCAGCTCCGGCAGGTGGCGCCGCAGCGTCTCCAAAATTTCGTCCAGGGTCGGACCGGGAGCCTGGGTCCGCTTCGCCATGGCCCGTCGTCTCCTCCGCGTGGGCGTGTCGAGCGCCGCCCGACCGGCGTCAGCATACCAGACCGGGGCGACCGGCTCGCCGGCGTGGTATGATAGGCCCCTACCGCTCGACGCCCCCAGCGTTCGAAAGGACGTCGCCATGCCCTTCGGTACCGTGTTCCGCATGCAGGTGAAGCCCGGCAAGAAGGACGAGCTGCGCAGGCTCATCACGGACCGCTCGGTTCAGATCCCGGGGATGCTGTCCGCCCACTTCTTCGACACCGCGGGCGATGAAGCGTGGGGCGTCGCCATCTTCGAAAGCGAGGAAGCCTACAGGGCGAACGCGAGCAGCCCCGAGCAGCACCAGCGCTATCTCGCGTACCGTGCGCTGCTCGACGCCGACCCTGAGTGGCACGACGGCGTCGTCACGTCCTTCGCCGCGCGTTAGCGCGACGAGAGGTCGAGCACGAGCTCATCGCGGGCGCGCTCGAACCGCGCCGCCCGGCGCTGGCGCACGAGCGTCTCCATCCGGCTGAGCTGGGCCAGCGCCTTCCGCGTGTCCGACGCCACGCGCGCCGGCTCGCAGTTCGCCACGCGATACTTGAAGAGCCAGTACGTGAACCGCTGCAGCTCTCCGTAGCTGATGCTGTCTCCGTGCGGGAGGCCGTGCGCGTCGCGGAACGCCGCGAGCAGCTCCTCGCGCGTCTTTCCGTAGATGCGCTGGAAGACGTTGGGCTCCTCCTCGACCTCGTAGTACACGTGCGCCTGGCAGGCCTTCTGGATCTCCTCTTCGACGCAGAGCTGGAGCGCCTCTTCCACGATGACGCCGTACAGGAAATTGAGATGGGCGCTGTGCTTCTCCTGGCCCAGCGCCGCCCGCAGGTCGGCGTCGCTGAAGTCGGGCACAGGCGCGCGGCCGAAGAACACCAGCGCCTCGTGCTCGTCGGGCGGGAGCCGGTCGGCCACCTCCTCGCACAGCCGCTCGGCGAGCAGCAGCCAGTCGAACGCCTCCCCTTGAATGAGGTACTCGTACGTCCGGCCGTTCGCCTCCTCGCGCGGCAGCGTCCACAGGCCGATGGCCTGCAGCAGCGCCTCGAACCACGGTACGCCCGCGTCCAGCGCGTTCACGAAATGCGCGATGGGGTCTTCGAGGGCGCCCGTTCCGTTGCGTTCGTAGCCGTTCACGCGCTCACGATAGCGCCGCCATTCTTCCGAGGCCAGGAGGTCGCGCAGGATGTCCCGGTGGTTGTACGCGAGAGGCAGCGCCTCGACCTCGCTCGGGTCGAAGAAGCGGACCTCCTGCCCTTCCGAGGGCCGGAGCTCGTCCGGCCGCGGGTCGATGACCGCCACGAACATGTGGAGGGCGTAGTCGCGCCCGGAGTCGTCGGCGGGCCAGGTGTAGACGCGGAAGGGGCGCAGCGCCTCGGGGGCGAGGGTAAGCCCCGTCTCCTCGCGCACCTCGCGCAGCGCCGTTTCGACGGGCGTCTCCCCCGGCTCGGCTGCGCCCCCGATGAGTCCCCAGTGGTTCGGGAACATGATGTCGGGCCGGTCGTCGCGCAGTTGCAGGAGCACCCGTCCCTGCGGGTCGAGCAGCAGGACGCCGGCCGACATGTGCGTGCGGCTCATCGGGTGAGCTCCCGGTAGACGGGCGACGACGTGAACGCGTCCAGGAGCCGGTCGACGAGAGGCGTGAGCGGCCGGGGCAGCGCGTCGGGCGGGAAGAACGCGAAGCCCTGCCCTTCGCCCACCACCAGCGACTGAGCAGGCCGGTCGAGCCGGGCCGCGTAGATGTGCGCCACAGGGCGCCCGCCCGCGCGCACGGGGAAGCTCCCGTAGCGGACGAAGCGCTCGGGACGCCATCCCGTCTCCTCCTCCATCTCCCGGAGGAAGGCGGCGTCGGGGTCCTCTCCCGGCTCGACCGCGCCGCCGGGGAGTCCCCAGTGCCCGGGATGCCCGATGTCGGGCCTGTCGTCACGGAGCTGCAGGAGCACGTGCCCCTGCCCGTTGACGATGAGGCCGGCGACGCTGGGCGTTTCGGGATAGGGCTCCGGGGAGGCGGTCACGGTCGTCCGTCCGGCCCTGTCACACGGCCATGCCGTGGCACTTCTTGTACTTCTTGCCGGAGCCGCAGGGGCAGGGGTCGTTGCGGCCCACCTTGCGGGAGGCGACGCCTGCGCCGACAGGCTGGCGCGCTCGCGCCGGGCCGGCGCCGTCGCCTTCGAGCGGCTGGTTGGTGCGCAGGTTGCGCGGCTCCGCACCAGACGCCACGGGCACGCGGGCCTCGCTCTCGCCCGGCCGCGCGATCTGCACGTGGAAGACCGACCGCGCCACCTGACGGCGGATGTTCGCGAGAAGCTGTTCCCACATGTCGTACGCTTCCCGCTTGTACGCGACCAGCGGGTCCTGCTGCGCATACCCCTGCAGGCCGATGCCCTGCCGCATGGCGTCCATCTCGGTCAGGTGGAGCACCCAGAGGCTATCGATGGTCCGCAGGAGGATAGCCCGCTCGAGCTGGCGCATCAGGTCGGGGCCGATCTCCCGTTCGCGAGCCTCGTACGCCGCCTTCACGTAATCCAGGAGCCAGGCCAGCAGCTCCTCGCGGTCGATCTGCGACGCCTGCTCGGGCCCGAAGTCCCGCGGCAGCGCCACGATGGCGTTCACTTCCTGCAGCAGCGTCTCGTAGTCCCACTGCTCCTCATTCTTCGGCGGGAGATGCAGGTCCACGAGGTCGCGGATCTCCCGCTCGATCATGTCGAGCACGTTGGCGCGCACGTCGGCGCCCTCGAGGATCTTCCGGCGCTCTCGGTAGATGACGTCGCGCTGCGTGTTCATGACGTCGTCGTACTCGACGACGTGCTTCCGGATGTCGAAGTTGTGGCCTTCGACCTTGGTCTGCGCCGTCTCGATGGCGCGCGAGACCGCCCGGCTCTCGATGGGGATATGGTCCTCCATGCCGAGCCGCGTGAGCATGCCCGGGAGCCAGTCCGGCGCGAACCGCCGCATGATGTCGTCCTCGAACGACACGTAGAACCGGGACGACCCGGGGTCGCCCTGCCGGCCGGCGCGCCCACGGAGCTGGTTGTCGATGCGGCGCGACTCATGCCGCTCGGTGCCGATGATGTGCAGGCCGCCCAGCTCCACCACCTTGTCGTGTTCGGCGCGCCACTCCTCCGGATCGCGGCCGTCAGGCTTCCCGCCGAGGATGATGTCGGTGCCGCGGCCGGCCATGTTCGTCGCGATGGTCACAGCGCCCAGCCGGCCCGCCTGGGCGACGATCATGGCCTCCTTCTCGTGATGCTTCGCGTTGAGGACCTGGTGCGGGATGCCCCGGCGCTTCAACAGCTCCGAGAGGTACTCGGACTTCTCGATCGACACCGTGCCCACCAGCACCGGCCGCCCGATGCGGTGCATCTCCTCGACCTCGTCGGCCACGGCGTCGAACTTCGCCTTCTCGGTCTTGTACACGAGGTCGGGGAAGTCCTGGCGGATCATGGGCCGGTGGGTCGGGATGACCACGACCTCGAGGTTGTAGATTTTGTAGAACTCCTCCGCCTCGGTGACCGCCGTGCCGGTCATGCCCGCCAGCTTCTTGTAGAGACGGAAGTAGTTCTGCAGTGTGATGGTCGCGTACGTGATGGACTCCTGCTGGACCTTCAGGCCCTCCTTCGCCTCCACCGCCTGGTGCAGGCCGTCGGACCAGCGCCGCCCGTACATGAGCCGGCCCGTGAAGTCGTCCACGATGATGACCTCGCCGTCCTTGACGACGTAGTCGACGTCGCGCTTGTAGAGCGCGTGCGCCTTGAGGGCGGCCTCCATGTACCGGGTCAGCCGGAAGTTCTCGGGGGCGTAGATGTTCTTGATGCCGAGCAGGCGCTCGACCTCCGAGATGCCCTCCTCGGTCAGCAGCACGGCGCGCGCCTTGAGGTCGACGGTGTAGTGCACGTCCTCCTGCAGGCGCGGGGCGATGCGCGCGAAGGTGTAGTAGATGTCGGTGCTCTCCTGCGCCGGCCCGCTGATGATGAGGGGCGTCCGCGCCTCGTCGATGAGAATGTTGTCGACCTCGTCGACGATGGCGTAATGCAATTCGCGCTGGACACAGCGGTCCAGCGACGTCGCCATGTTGTCGCGCAGGTAGTCGAAGCCGAACTCGTGGTTCGTCCCGTAGGTGACGTCGGCGGCGTAGGCCTCGCGCCGCGTGCACGGGACCAGGTACTCCATATTCAGCGTGTCGCTGACCTTCTCCCCGCTCACGAGGAACGAGGCGTCGTGCTGCAGCACCCCCACCGAGAGGCCGAGGCGGACGAGCGCCCGGCCGTACCACTGGGCGTCGCGCTTGGCGAGATAGTCGTTGACGGTAACCAGGTGGGCGCCGCGCCCCTCGAGCGCGTTCAGGTAGAGGGCGATGGCGGCGACCAGCGTCTTCCCCTCGCCCGTTTTCAGCTCGGCGATCTTGCCCGCCTGGAGGACGGCCGCGCCCATGAGCTGCACGTCGTACGCGCGCTCGCCCACCGTCCGCCGGATAGCCTCGCGGGCGACGGCGAAGGCTTCGGGCAGGATGTCGTCCAGCGTCTCGCCGTCCTGGAGGCGGCGGCGGAACTCGTCCGTCTTCGCCCGGAGCGCCTCGTCCGACAGCGCCTGGACTTCGGGCTCGAGGGCGTTGACGGCGCCGACGATGGGGTAGAGCTTCTTGAGTTCCTTCTCGTTGCTATCGCCGAGGATGTTCGTCAGAAACTTGAGCATCGCATTCCCGCCGGCCCTCTCCCGCACGAAGGAGCGCGCCGGTCTACTGGATTCTACCGCAGGGGCGTGAACGGGGGCTATCGGGGGAGAGGAGAGTGCGACGGGCAACCGAGGTCGGGCTCGATCGCCCAGCCCGCGCGTGCCACGGAATGCCGGCGTCGATCCGTACCGGGAGAGGGAAGATCAAGCGCTGGACAGTTCGCGGATGCGATTGTCCCAGCCCGTCGCCATATCGAGTATCTCTGCAAGACGAACAGCGCCGACTGCGGCCCTCACGACCAGCAGAGCCACGACGTTGCCCCGCCTGAACAACACGACGTAGCCCTCCACGGCCTGTCGGGCGCCGCCGTCGCTGATCCAGTGGACCACGCGGTTCACGTCCCCGAGAACCGGCTCCTGCGACTCCTCGAACGCTCGGAGTTCGCCGGACGGGCCCCACTCGCCTCGCTCGATCGCCGCCTGCGTTGAGAGTCCGCTGGAGAAGTCGTAGAAGCCCTGAGCGCCGGACTCGTCCTGATGAAGCGCGACACGGGCCAGCAGGAAATCGGGGCCATTTGGCGGAAATCTCGGCGAGCTATTGTAGAACTGATCCGCTATCGAAACCAGCCCCCGATCTGCCTCATTGAAAGGGTTACCGAACGGGGAGCGTTGCCTCAGAATCAGGGTTACCGAAAGGAGGCGATGTGACCCGGGTAACCCTGGAGGAGTACGCGGCTGCGGTGCGGCCACGGTACGAGCGGGCGACGAAGCGGGAGAAGGGCAGGATTCTGGACGAGTTCTGCCAGACGACGGGGCTGCACCGGAAGGCAGCCATTCGGTTGCTGCGCCGGCGCCAG
>DATLZC010000191.1:0-2762 GCA_035574215.1 Dehalococcoidia bacterium
GCGCGTCGCTGTCGGCTCGGACCACGCGGGATTCCGGCTCAAGGAGTTCGTGAAGCAGTATCTCCGCGAGCGCGGCCACGAGGTCGACGACTTCGGGACCGACAGCGAAGCGTCGGTGGACTACCCCGACTACGCGCGGCCTGTGGCTGAAAGCGTCGCCGCCGGGCGTCACGACGTTGGTGTCCTGGTGTGCAGCAACGGAGTCGGGATGAGCATCACGGCGAACAAGGTGGCCGGCGTGCGCGCGGCGCTCTGCCACGACACCTTCGACGCCCGCCGGGCGCGCGAACACAACGACGCCAACGTCATCTGTCTCGGCGGCTGGTGCATCGGTCAGGGCGTCGCCGCCGAGATCCTCGACGCATACTTCGGCGCTACGTTCCAGGGCGGGCGCCATGCCCGGCGGGTCGCCAAAATCAGCGCGATGGACGAAGAACGGGCTCGGGCCGCGCCCCCGGCAGGAAAAGCGGCCCCGGCTTCATGACCGTTCCCTCCGTCTCGTCCTCGGCCGACCTCGAAGCGCGGGTTGACGCCCTCGTCGACCGCTACCGGCCGGCGATCCGGCGCGCGATGGGCGCGTTTCTCGAGGGAAAGCCTCTTCGACACTACGCCTTCATGCGCTACCACCTCGGGTGGGAGGACGCGCGCGGGAAGCCTGTCGACGGGCGCACGGGGAAGCTCCTGCGCCCCGTCCTCTGTCTCGTGAGCTGCGAAGCGGTCGATGGGGATGTCGTGAAGGCGCTGCCCGCCGCCGCGTCCCTCGAATTCCTGCACAACTTCACGCTCGTGCATGACGACATCGAAGACGCGAGCCCCAAGCGGCACGGGCGGGACACCGTGTGGAGCCTCTGGGGCCAGGCGCTCGCCATCAACGTGGGCGACGGTCTCCACGCGCTCGCCCATCGCGCCATGCTCTCGCTCGCCGACGCGGGTGTGCCGCCGGAGCGCACGTTGCGGGCCGTGGCCGAGCTCGACGAGGCGTCGCTCCGGCTGTGCGAGGGACAGTTCTACGACCTTACGTTCGAGGAGCGCGATCTCGTTTCCTGCGACGAATACCTGGCGATGATCGAAGGGAAGACGGCGGCGTTGATGGCCGCGTCGATGGCGATCGGCGCCCTGATCGGCGACGCGGACGATGGGGTCGTGCGCTCGTTCCGGGAGGCGGGGAGACGGCTCGGTCTCGCGTTCCAGATCCGGGACGACGTGCTGGGCGTCTGGGGCGACCCCGCCGACACGGGAAAGGTCACCGGCGAGGATATCTGGTCGCGCAAGAAGACGTACCCCGTCGTCTATGCGATGGAGCACGCCGCTGAGGAGGACCGGGCGCGCCTGAAGGCGCTGTACGGAGCGCCGCGCTTCAAGCAGGAGGCGTTCGATGAAGTGAGCGCCATCCTCGAGCGGTCCGGCGCTCGCGTGGCCAGCGACGAAGCGGCCCTCCGGCACGCCGAAGCCGCTCTGGCGGCGCTCGATGGGCTCGACCTGCGTCCGGAAGCGCGCGAGGGGCTCTCGACGCTGGCGATGTACTTCGCCCGGCGAAGCCGCTGACCGCGTCGCGCCAGACCATACGCTCATTGGTCGAGGAGGGATCCATGCGCAAGAAGACGGTGCGGGATATCGACGTGGCCGGCAAGCGCGTCCTCGTCCGGGTCGATTTCAACGTGCCTCTGGACAAGGCGACGCGCGCCGTCCTGGACGACACGCGGATTCGGGCTGCGCTTCCCACCATCCAGTACCTGCGCGAGCGGAACGCGCGGGTGATCGTGTGCTCCCATCTCGGGCGGCCAGAGGGGCAGGTGAGGGAAGAGCTGCGGCTCGCGCCCGTGGCGCAACGGCTGAGCGAGCTGATGGGCGCGCCCGTGAAGACGGCGCCCGATTGCGTGGGCCCCGACGTCGAAGCCGCGGTCGCCGCGCTGGCGCCGGGCGAGGTCCTCTTGCTGGAGAACCTGCGCTTCCACCCGGAGGAAGAGGCCAACGACCCGGAGTTCGCGCGGAAGCTGGCGGCGCTCGCTGACGTCTACGTGAACGACGCCTTCGGCGCCGCCCATCGCGCGCACGCGTCGACCGCGGGCGTCGCGGCCTACCTGCCGGCGGTCGCCGGCTTCCTGATGGAGAAGGAGATCGACTATCTCGACCGGGTGGTGACGCATCCGGAGCGTCCGGTGGCCGCCATCATCGGTGGCGCGAAGATCAGCTCCAAAATCGGCGTGTTGAGGCACTTGCTGTCGAAGGTCGACGTTATCCTCATCGGCGGCGGGATGGCGAGCACGTTCTTGAAGGCGCAGGGCCTCGAGGTCGGCGACTCGCTGGTCGAGGACGACCAGCTCGACACCGCCCGCCAGATCGTCTCCGAGGCCGCGGAACGCGGCGTCCGCCTCCTCTTGCCGGTCGACGTCGTCGTCGCGGACGCTTTCGACGCGGGCGCGAACCATCGGGTGGTTTCGGTCGACGGCGTCGAGCCGGGATGGCGCATCATGGACATCGGGCCCGAGACGGTGCGCCGGTACACGGAAGCGCTGCAGGGAATGCGGACCATCGTCTGGAACGGCCCCATGGGCGTGGCCGAGTGGGAGGCGTTCGCCGGGGGGTCGCTCGGCATCGCGCGAGCCGTGGCGGAATCCGGGGCGACGACCATCGTGGGCGGGGGAGAAACGGTGGCGCTGGTGGAGCAGAGCGGGCTCGCCGAGCGCTTCTCCCACGTCTCCACCGGCGGCGGCGCGTCGCTGGAGTTCCTCGAAGGACGGGAGTTGCCGGGCGTCGCGGCG